>NZ_JBJLRD010000032.1:0-49682 GCF_050871305.1 Kineococcus gypseus
CGCTTCAAGGCCCCGCTGGGCCACCACGACGGGGTGCCGCGCGCGGCGCGGGGCCGCGCCGGCCGGCGCCGCCGCGCCGCCCCCCCCGGCCCCCGCGGCGGCGGCCGCGCCGGCCAGCTCGGGCCCGGTGCCCCGGGGCACCGGCGCGTCCGCCGCCGCCCGCAGCCGCGCCAGCGCCACCGGCAGCTCCTGCACCGCCCGGCGCAGGTCGGTGCCGGTGCGCTCCACCGAGTCCAGCAGCTGCTCGGCCTGCGCGGGCGCGCCCTGCGCGGTGCGCACCGCGTCGGCCACCTCACCGGCGCGGGCCGGGTCGCCCAGCGCTGCGCGCGCGGCGGCCACCGAGCGCTGCGCCAGCTCCAGCCGCTCGCCCGCCTGCTCCGGCGCGTCCTGCACCGCCGCCAGCGCCTGCGCGCCGAACTCCGCGCGCAGCGCCTGAAGCCGCGCCCGCGCCGGCTCCACGCGCGCGCGCAGCGCGGGCAGGCGCTCCTCCACGCCGGCCAGCACCTCCGGTGCGCGGCGCACCAGGTCGCGCAGCGCGTCGACCTCGTCGGAGGCCGCGTCGAGGGTTTCGTCCACCCGGCGGCAGTCCGCCACGATCCCGGTGAGCACCTCGCGGCGGCGCTGCTCGCTCTCGGGCTCGGCGTCGTCGAGGGACTGCCGGGCGCTGAAGGCCGCCGTCAGCGCCTCCCGCGCCCGCTGCAGCACCTGCGCGAACGCGGCGGTGCGCTGCTCGCCGAACTCCGCGGCCGCGAAGCCGAGCTCCTCGGCGCTGGAGCGCACCGCGTCGTCGGCGCGCACCAGCAGCGCGTCCGCCAGCCGCTGCAGGTCCGCGGTGCTCGTGCCGGCGAACTCGCCCGCCGCCGGGCCCGCGGGCCCGCCCGCCGGGCCCCGCGCCGCGCCGGAGCGGCCGCGGCGCAGCGCCCACAGCACCCCGGCGCCGCCGCCGACGGCCACGAGCCCGCCCGCGGCGGCCACCCCCCACGGGAACCCGCCGCCCAGGGCGTCGCCGATCGCCCCGGCGCCGGTGACCACGGCGCCGGGCCAGTCGTCCCGGGCCAGCCGCTCCTCGGTCGCGCGCGCCACCTCGTCCAGGTCGGCGTCGCTCAGCCGGCTGGAGGCGTCGACGGAGTAGGCGTAGGCGCGCTCCTGCGTGGCCACCGCGAGCAGCACGTCGTCGACGCCCAGGCCGCTGAGCTGCGCCGTGGTGTCGGCCCACCGCTGCGGGTCGGCGCCGTCGAAGGAGTCGGTGAGCACCACCCACAGCTGCACGCCGTGCCCGGCGCGCAGCTCCCGCAGGGCCGCGTCCACGCGGGCCTGCCCGCCCAGGGCGCCGACGCGGTCGGTGACCTGGCCGGCCAGCCGGGACGGCGGTTCGGCGTGCGCCGGCGCGCCCGTCGCGGTGGCGGCGCCCAGCAGGCCCAGGCCCAGCAGGGCCGCGGCCAGCGGGCGGCGGGGGTCGCGCCGGCGGTGCGGTGCGCGGGGTCGGGGCACCGGCCCAGTCTGGCGCAGCGCCCCCGCCGGCGCCCGGGGCGCGGGGTCGGGGGCGGGCACCGGTGCGCGCCCGGTGCGCGGGGTCAAGGTGCGGGCGCGGCGTGCCGATGGTGGAGGGACGCACCCGCGCAGCGGCGCGCCCGACGGCGCCCGCTCGACATCCCCCGGAGGGGACGTGTTCGGACGCAGCAAGCACCAGCCCGCGCCGGCCGGCGACGACGCCGCGCCCCGCGACGTGGAGGCCCTCGAGGCGGTGCTGGCGGCCTTCGAGGGCGCCACCACCGAGGCGGAGGTGCACCGCGCGACCGTGCGCACCATCGTCGAGACCTTCGACCTGGACTACGGCGCCGTGTGGCGGCCGGGCCCGGACGGCAGGTTCACGGTCGCCGAGGAGTTCGGCCGCGGCACGGCCGCGCTGGCGCCCTCGCGCGGCGTGGCCGTCGGCCCCGGCGACGGCTGGGGCGGCAAGGCGATCGCCGAGCGCACCCACGTGCACGTCACCCCGGACTCGCGCGGCGTGGACTGCCGGCGCTGGAGCGACGCGCAGGCCGGCGGCGCCGTCGAGGGCGCGCTCTTCCCCTTCGTCGACGACGGGAAGGTCACCGCGCTGGTGGAGTACTACCACTCCGCCCCGCTGCCGTTCTTCGGCCAGCGCCGCGAGAAGTGGCTGGCCATCTCCCGCGTCATGACCAGCGCCCGCTCGTCCGTGCGCGCCCGCGCCGCGCTGGCCGAGACCCTGGCCGACCGCGAGGCCGTCACCACCGTCGTCACCGCCCTGAACGACGGGCGCACCCCCGAGCAGGCGCTGCGCATCGCCCTGGACACCGTGCGCCGGGCGTTCGGCTGGGCGTACGGCTCGTTCTGGGCGCTGGACGAGACCGACCGCACCCTGAAGTTCTCCGTGGAGTCCGGCACGGCCGGCGAGGAGTTCCGCCGCGTGACGCTGGCCGCCTCCTTCGCCGAGGGCGTCGGGCTGTCCGGGCGCGCCTGGCGCACCCGCGACCTGGTGTTCGTGCGCGACCTGGCCGAGGTCACCGACTGCGTGCGCCGCCCCGCGGCGCAGCGCGCCGGCGTCAAGTCCGGCGTGTGCTTCCCGATCCTGGTCGGCGGCCAGGTCGTGGGCACCATGGACTTCTTCGTCACCGAGTACGTGGAGCTGTCCGACTCGCGCCGCGAGGCGCTGCGCAACGTGGCCCAGCTGGTCTCCCAGCGCCTGGACGTCCTGCACCGCTCCGAGGCCGACGCGCGCAACTCCCGCGAGCTGCTCGACACCGTCTCGCGGCTGCGCGACGCGGTCCTGGACGCCGGGCGCGTGGGCGACTCCGCCGCCGGGCAGGCCTCGGCGCTGACCGGTGAGGTGCAGGCGCTGGTGCAGGCGTCCCAGGCCGTCGGCGAGGTCATCAAGATCATCTCCGGGATCGCGGACCAGACGAACCTGCTGGCGCTGAACGCCACCATCGAGGCCGCCCGCGCCGGCGAGCTGGGCCGCGGCTTCGCCGTCGTGGCCAGCGAGGTCAAGGACCTGGCCCGCGAGACCGCCGACGCCACGCAGCGCGTGGCGCAGCAGATCGCCGGGATCCAGGCCTCCAGCGAGCAGGTGAGCACCGGCATCGAGAGCACCGCGGCGATCGTCCGCGAGCTCGACGCGGTGCAGGCGCGCATCGGCGCGGTCCTGGACGAGCAGGTGCGCATGGCCACCGCCTTCGAGTCGCACGGCTGAGCCGCGGCCCGGGCGGCCCCGTCCGGGCGCCCTGGCAGGGCCGTCCGCCCACAGCGGACGGCCCCGCCGCGCCCGCGCCCGAGGCGCTAGCGTCAGCAGGACCCCGACGCTGGAGGTCGCCGTGAGCAGTGCCGCCCCGACACCGGTCCCGCTGCGCCCGCGCGTGCGCGCGCCGCTGCTGCGCGAGCTGGTCGGCTCGGTGCTGCGCGAGGAGCGCACCGCGCAGGGGCGCACCCTGGCCGACGTGGCGGCCGCCTCCGGGGTGTCCCTGCCGCACCTGTCGCAGGTCGAGCGCGGCGGCAAGGAACCGTCCTCGGAGGTCGTGGCCGCCATCTGCGCCGCCCTGCGGCTGCCGCTGGCCGAGCTGCTGCGCCGCGCCGCCGGCGAGCCGCTGGAGCTGACCTCCGCCCCCGCGGCCGGCGCCACCGCGCCCGCCCCCGTCGTCTCCTCCGCCCCGGCGACGGTGCACCTCTCGCTCGTCGCCTGACCCCCGCCGCCGTCGTCTCCGCCGCCGTCGCCGCCCCCGCGAGGGGGCGGCGGTCGGGGCGGGGGCGGCGGTCGGGTCGGGGGCGGGGTCAGGCGTGGGCGGGCAGGGCCGCCGGGGAGATGACCCGGTCGGCCACGCCGTAGCGCACCGCCTCCGCGGCGGGCAGCACCAGGTCGCGGTCGAGGTCCGCGCGCAGGCGCTCGACGGAGTGGCCGGTGTGCCGGGAGAGGACCTGCTCGATCTCCGAGCGCAGCCGCAGCACCTCGCGCGCCTGGATCTCCAGGTCCGCGGCCGTGCCGCGCCCGCCGCCGGAGGGCTGGTGCAGCAGCACCCGCGAGTGCTCCAGCACCGAGCGCTTGCCCGGCGCGCCGGCGGCCAGGAGCACCGCCGCGGCGGAGGCGGCCTGCCCCACGCAGAACGTGGCGACGTCCGGCTGCACGAACTGCATCGTGTCGTAAACCGCCATGAGCGCGGTGGCCGAGCCGCCGGGGGAGTTCACGTACACGCTCACGTCCGCGGCCGGGTCCTCCGAGGCCAGGTGCAGCAGCTGCGCGATGACGACGTTGGCGACCGCGTCGTCGATCTCCCCGCCGACGAACACGATGCGCTCGGACAGCAGCCGGCTGAAGACGTCCGAGGTGCGCTCCCCGCGCGGGGTGGTCTCGGTGACGTACGGGACGAGGGTGCTCACAGCCCCACCTTCCGCCCCGCGCCCAGGCGCACGTCGTCCACCCGCTGCACGACGCGGTCGACCATGCCGTACTCGCGCGCCTGCTCGGCGGTGAACCAGCGGTCGCGCTGGGAGTCGCGTTCGATCGTCGCCACGTCCTGCCCGGTGTGCTCGGCGATCAGGCGCTGCATGGTGGCCTTGGTGTGCGCGAGGTTCTCGGCCTGGATGGCGATGTCGGCCGCGGTGCCGCCGATCCCGCCGGAGGGCTGGTGCATCATCACCCGCGCGTGCGGCAGCGCGAACCGCTTGCCGGCCGTGCCCGCGCACAGCAGGAACTGCCCCATGCTCGCGGCCATGCCCATCACGAGGGTGGCCACGTCGTTGGGGATCAGTCGCATCGTGTCGTAGATGGCCAGCCCGGCGCTGATGGAACCGCCGGGGGAGTTCACGTACAGCGCGACGTCGCTGCGCGGGTCGTCGGCGGACAGCAGCAGCAGCTGCGCGCACACCCGGTTCGCCACCTCGTCGTCGACCTCCTGGCCGAGGACGACGATGCGCTGGAACAGCAGCCGTTGCGCGAGCTGGTCGTCGAACGCTCCCGTCGCGACGGGGGTGGTGGTCATCGCTCTCCTCCTGGGTGCCGGTGGCCGGGGGTCGCCCCCGTGCCACCACCCTCGGCCCGCCGCCCGGCCGGCGGGAGGGGTTTCTCCCCGGGGGACATCTCCCGCGGGGAGAAACCCCACGGGGAGGAACCCCACGGGGAGGAACCCCACGGGGAGGAACCCCGCGGGGCCCTGCCGCGGTGCGGGGTGCGGGGTGCGGGGTGCGGGGTGCGGGGTGCGGGGTGCGCGCGCGGCGACCACACTGGGCCGGTGCCCGCGCCCGTCCCGCCGCGCCGCGCCCGCGTGCGCGCCCCCCGGCTGTCCGGCCGGCGCTGGCTGGGCACCGGCGGGGGCGCTCCCGACCTGCGCGGGCGCGTGGTGCTGCTGGACTTCTTCACGGGCTCCTGCGTGAACTGCGTGCACGTGCTGCCCGAGCTGCGCGCGCTGGGCGAGCGGTTCGGCGGGGAGCTGGCCGTGGTGGGGGTGCACTCGCCGAAGTTCCCGCACGAGGCGGCGCCGGGTGCGGTGGAGACCGCCGTCGCCCGCCTGGGCCTGGACCACCCCGTCCTCGACGACGCGGAGCTGCGCACCTGGTCGGCGTTCGCGGTGCGCGCCTGGCCCACCCTCGTCGTCCTCACCCCCGACGGGTACGTCGCGGCGACGTTCTCCGGCGAGGGGCACGGCGAGGAGGTCGCCGGCGTCGTCGCGGACCTGCTGCGCGAGCGCGACGCCGCCGGGCCGAGCGGCGTGCCCGCCGCGGCGCCCGCCCCCGCCCCCGGCCCGGCCGCGGTCCCCGAACCCGCGCCCGGGGTGCTCCGCTTCCCCTCGCGCGCGCTGGCCCTGCCCGGCGGCACGGTGCTGGTGGCCGACAGCGGCCACGCGCGCCTGGTCGAGCTGGCCGCCGACCTCGCCACCCCGCTGCGCGCGCTGGGCGGGTTCACCGAGCCGCAGGGCCTGGCGCTGCTGCCGCCGGGGGTGGCCGCGGAGGTGGGCTACGACGTCGTCGTCGCCGACCGCGGCGCGCACGCCCTGCGCGGGGTGCGCCTGGCCGACGGGCACGTGCGCACCGTGGCCGGCACCGGGCGCCAGCTGCGCCGGCGCTCCGGCGGCGGCCCGGCGCTGCAGCAGGAGCTGTCCTCGCCGTGGGACGTGGCGTGGTTCGACGGGCAGGTGCTCGTGGCGATGGCCGGCAGCCACCAGCTGTGGGCGTTCGAGCCGGCCGCCGACCCCGCGCGCGCCGTGGTGCGCGTCGTGGCCGGCACCACCGCCGAGGGGCTGCGCGACGGGCCGGCGGAGTCGGCGTGGCTGGCGCAGCCCTCGGGCCTGGCCGTGCAGCGCACCGGCACCGGCGAGGTGGCGTGGTTCGTCGACGCCGAGACGTCCGCGCTGCGGGCGCTGTGCCGCACCGGGCCGGTGGACCGCGCGGTGCCGATGGTGCGCGACGAGCGGATGGCCAACGTGGAGCCCGTCGCCCGCCCCGGGCACGCGGTCACCACCGCGGTGGGGACGGGCCTGTTCGACTTCGGCCTGCGCGACGGCCCCGGTGCGCAGGGCCCGCCGGAGCGGCGCGCGCTGCTGCAGCACCCCCTGGGGGTGGCGGTGGCCCCGGACGGCTCGGTGCTGGTGGCCGACACCTACAACGGGGCGCTGCGCCGCCTGGACCCGTCCACCGGGCTGGTCTCCACCCTCGCCGAGGGCCTGGCCGAGCCCGCCGACGTGCTCGTGCTGCCGGGCGCGGGGCCGGACGGGCCCGCGCTCGTCGTGGTCGAGTCCGCCGCGCACCGCCTGGTGCGCCTGCCGCTGCCGCGGGTGCTGCGCGAGCCCGGCGCCGTGCAGCGGGCGGAGGTGGCGCTGCCGCCGGGGCGGGTGCGCCTGGAGGTGTCGGTGCGCCCGCCGGACGGCCAGGAGCTCGACGCCTCGGGCGGCCCGGCGGCCGTGCTGGACGTGGCCGCCGCGCCGGCGTCCCTGCTGCGCACCGGTGCCGGGGCGGCGCCGGGCCTGCTCCGCGAGCTGGAGCTGGACGGCGCACCGGGCGGCGGGGGGGTGCTGCACCTGGAGGTGCGCGTGGCCACCTGCGACGCGGACGGCGGGCCGGGCGCGGCCTGCCACCTGCACCGGCGCGCGCTGCGGGTGCCGGTGCGCACCGACCCGGCCGCCGCCGCGCTGCTGCGCCTGGACGTCGACCTCGGCGCGGCCGGCGCGGCCGGCGGGCCTACTGCCGGTAGCTCTCCACCTCGCTGACGGGGCGCTCCTGGGCCTGCTCGGGGTCCTGGCCCGCCTCGCGCCGCGCCTGGCGCTGGCGCAGCAGGTCCCACAGCCGGTCCAGCTCCTGCTCGGCGCTCTGCAGCTCCGCGTGCTCCTCCTGGGCGGACAGCTCCCCCGCGGCGAGCGCCGCGCGCAGGGCGTGCTCGCGCTCGACGAGGGAGGTGATGCGCTGGTGGATGTCGTGCTCGTCCATGCGGGCATCCTCGCCGCGCACCGTCCCGCGCGCACCCCGCGGGCCGGCGGGCGCGGGCCGGTGGGGGCGCACCGGTGGGGCCGACCGGCGCGCGGGTCCGGGCGCGGTGGGCCAGGGTGGGGGGACCCGGCGCGGGGCCACCGCGCCCGCTGCGCGAGGAGGACCGGTGGGCACCGAGGGCACGACGGACGAGGCGCTGCGCTCGCTGGGGGCCGCCCCGTCGCAGCGCGGGGTGGCGGTCGTCACCGGCGGCTCGGCCGGGCTGGGCCGGGCGGTCGTGCGCGAGCTGGCCGGGCGCGGCTGGGACGTGGCGGTCCTGGCGCGCGGTCGCGACGGGCTGGCCGGGGCCGTGGCCGACGTCGCCGCCGCCGGCCGGCGCGGCCTGGGCGTGGTGTGCGACGTGGGCGACCACCGCGCCGTCGAGGCGGCCGCCGACCGCGTCGAGGCCGAGCTGGGCCCGGTCGAGGTGTGGGTCAACAACGCCATGGCCAGCGTCTTCGCGCCGTTCTGGGACGTCGACCCCGACGACTACGCCCGCGCCACGGCCACCACCTACTTCGGCTACGTCAACGGCACCCGCGCCGCGCTGGCGCGCATGCGCCCGCGCGACCGCGGCCGCGTCGTGCAGGTCGGCTCCGCGCTGGCGCACCGCGGCATCCCGCTGCAGTCGGCGTACTGCGGCGCCAAGCACGCGATCCGCGGGTTCACCGAGAGCGTGGTCACCGAGCTGCTGCACGAGGGCAGCTCCGTGACGGTCTCGCAGGTGCACATGCCGGGGATGAACACCACGCAGTTCGGGTGGGTGCGCTCGACGCTGCCCATGCACCCGCAGCCGGTGGCGCCGATCTACCAGCCGGAGCTGTGCGCGCGCGTCGTCGGCCACGTCGTGGACCACCCGCGGCGCACCACGTGGGTGGGGGAGTCCACCGCGGGCACCATCCTCGGCAACCGCCTCGTGGCGCCGCTGCTGGACCGGTACCTGGCCCGCACGGGCGTGGACGGCCAGCAGAGCGACGCGCCGCGCGAGGCGATGGTCGGCGACTACCTCGACGCGCCGGTGCCCGGCGACCACGGCGCGCACGGGCCCTTCGACGAGCGCTCGCTGGCGCGCAGCCCGCAGGTGTGGGCGCTGCTGCACCGGCGCGCCCTGGGCCGCGCGGCCGCCGGCGCCGCCGTCCTCAGCGCGGCCCTGCTGGTGCGCTCGCGGCGCTGAGGCGCGCCCCCGCACCGGCGGCGCCCGCCGCGCCCGTCCCGTTCGCGGCGGTCTGGCGGCGCACGTGGTGGCGCCGGCACAGCACCTCGTGGGCGACGGTGCCCACCGGCCCGACGTCCAGGGTGCCCTCGGGGTGGGCGAGGTCGCCGACGACGCGGGCGAGCTGCTCGACCTGCTCGGGGGGCAGAACTGCGCCTCGTCGCCGACCACCTGGTCCACGGGCCGCTCGGCGTGCCGGCGCGAGACCTCCCGCCACAGGTCGGTGTCCTCGGCCACCTCCAGCGCGGGGCGCGCCAGGCCGATCCGGCTGGAGGTGACGGCCTCGCCGGCGCGGTCGAAGCGGGTGAACAGCAGCCCGCACCGGCCCTGCACCCGGTGGTCGTGGTCGACCTGCAGGGCGAGGGTAGACTTCCCGCAGTCCATCGTCCCGGAGGAGAGCACCAGCTCTGCCACGGGCGACCGTCCTGCCGCACCGGCGCGGGCGCGCGCCGCGCCCGGGAGCGCCGACGGGGGCGCCGACGGGCGCGGTGACGAGGAGGTGGCAGGCGCGCGCGCAGCGTGGTGAGGTGGGGCGGTGAGCGCAGAGGACACCGACCCCGCCGGGCACCGCCGCCGCGGCCCGGACCGCCGACGCCTCGTGGACCTCACCCGCGCCGAGCGCGGTGAGCCCGAGCGGCGCCGCTTCGTCGGTGTCGACCGGCGCGGCCCGGACGAGGACGTGCCCGTGCCGGAGCTGGAGGCCGACCAGGACGTACCCCCGCGCCCGGAGGAGGACGTCGCCGACGCCGGCGAGGACCGCTGAGCCGGCGGGCCCGCCGGCTCACGCCAGCGCGCTGAAGGCCTCCACGTCGCGGATCTGCCCCGAGACGATGATGACGTCGTTCGCGGAGAGCACCGTGTCGGCGGTGGCGTAGGTGAAGCCCTCGCCGGGGCGGTGGTGCGCCACCACCGTGACGCGGTAGGTGCTGCGCAGCTTCGCCCCGGCCAGCGTCTGGCCCACCAGCGGCGCCGGCGCCGTCGTCTTGGCCATGGCGAAGCCGTCCTCGAACTCGATGTAGTCCAGCATCCGCCCGCGCACCAGGTGCGCGACCCGCATGCCCATCTCGTGCTCGGGGCGGATCACCTTGTGCGCGCCGAGCTGGGTGAGGATGCGCGCGTGGGACTCGCTGATCGCCTTGGCCCACACGTTGCGGATGCCGAACTGCAGCAGCGTGGAGACGGTGAGGATGCTCGCCTCGAGGTTCGTGCCGATGCCGACGACGGCCCGGTCGAACTCGTGCACCGACAGCTGGCGCAGCGCCTCCTCGCGGGTGGAGTCGGCCACCACCGCGTGCGTGAGGTGCCCGGCCATCTCGTCGACGAGCTTGGGGTCGTTGTCGATGCCCAGCACGTCGACCTGGCCGTCCTCCATGAGCTCCAGCGCCAGGGAGCGCCCGAAGCGCCCCAGGCCGATGACCACCACCGACCGCGGGCGCGAGAGCGCGGACCTCCTAGCCAATGATCGGCCTCCCTTCGGGGTACTCGTACAAGCGGCCGCGCTCGCGCAGCGCGAGCGCGGCGCCCAGCGTGATGGGACCCAGCCGGCCCAGGAACATCAGCACCGCCAGGATCACCTGGCAGGAGTCCGGCAGCTGCACCAGCAGCCCGCAGGACAGCCCCACGGTGGCGAAGGAGGAGACCACCTCGAAGAGCACCTGGTCCACCGGCGCCCGGGTCAGCTCCACGATGACCAGCGTGGCCAGCACCACGACCGACAGCGAGACCAGCGCCACCACCAGCGCCTGCCGGTACACGCGGTCCGGGACGGTGCGGGCGAAGACCGTGACGCTGCGCTCGCCGCGGAACTCGGCGAAGACGACCACCAGCAGCAGCGCGAACGTCGTCACCTTGATGCCGCCGGCGGTGCTCGCCGAGCCGCCGCCGATGAACATCAGCACGTCCATGACGAGCCACGAGCCGCCGTTCATCTGCGTGATGTCCACGGTGTTGAAGCCGGAGCTGCGGGTGGCGGTGGTCTGGAACAGCCCGGCCAGCGGGCGCGCCCACCACTCCAGCGCCCCCAGCGTGGCCGGGTTGCGCCACTCGTTGAGGGTGAGGAACACCCACCCGAACACCAGCAGCACCGCCGTGGTGACCACCGTCAGCTTCGTGTGCAGCGACCACTGCCGCGGCCGGCGGAACTGCCGGCGCAGCTCCAGCAGCACCGGGAAGCCCAGCCCGCCCAGGGTGGCGGCCACCATCACGGGCACGCACATCCACGGGTCGGAGGCGAAGTCGGTCATGCTGTCCGAGCGCAGGGCGAAACCGGCGTTGTTGAAGGAGGACACCGCCAGGAAGCCGCCCTCCCACAGCGCCTCGCCCGGGGAGGCGCCGTAGCGGGTGAGCAGGCGCGAGGTCAGCGCGACCGCCGTGACCAGCTCCACCAGCAGCGAGACCCGCACGACGCCCAGGAGCACCGCGCGCACGTCGCCCAGCTCCAGCCCGCGCGACTCCGTGGCCGTCAGCATCCGCGAGCGCAGCCCCAGCCGCCGGGAGGCGAACACCCCCAGCAGCGAGGCCGACGTCATGATCCCGAAGCCGCCGACCTGGGCGAGCACGAGGATGACCACCAGCCCGAACGCCGACCAGTGCTCGCGGGTGTCGACCACGACGTGGCCGGTCACGCACAGCGCGCTGACGGCGGTGAAGAGGGCGTCGACGAACTCGGCGGCGCCGGGGCCGCGGCGCGAGACCGGCAGCCACAGCAGGGCGGTGCCCAGCGCCACGACGGCCGCGAACGCGACCGCCACGGCCTGCGCGGGGTGCAGCAGCAGCTTCCGGCGGCTGCCGGGGACCGCACCGGTCGGGTCCACCACCTGCGCAGCCTCCCGCGGTACGGGGCCTGGGTGCGGCCCGGTGGCTGCCAGGCTAGGGCAGCGCCCGCCGCGGCACGCGCCCCCCGCACCCGGGCGGGCTCACGGTGCGCCGGGCCCGCCCGCCCCGCCGGGCCCGCCCGCCCCGCCGGGCCCGCCCAGCCCGCCGGCCTCCCCGCCGACCTCCCCGCCGACCTCCCCGCCGACCTCCCCGCCGACCTCCTCGCCGGCCGGCCCGACCTCGTCGGCGGGCACCTCCAGCAGCTCGGTGACCTCCGCGCGCCCGAAGAAGCGCGCCACCTCCAGCGCGCACGGCGAGCCGAGGTAGGGGTCGGCGTCGGCGGTCACCAGCGCCGCGACCAGGTCCCGGCGACCGGCGTACACGGCCGCCACCAGGGGGGTGCGCCCGCGGGCGTCGACCTTGTCCGGGTGGGCGCCGCGCTCCAGCAGCGCGCGCAGCGTGGCGGCGTGGCCGTGGTGGGCGGCCAGCATGAGCAGGCAGTCGCCGTCGGAGTCGGTGGCGTCCACCGGCACGCCCGCGTCGAGGTAACCGCACAGCTCACGGGTGCGGCCGAGGCGCGCGGCCTCGAAGACGCGGTGCGCCAGCTGCAGGGCGCGCTCCTCGCCGGCGTCGCGGGGCCCCTCGGGCTCGGCCCAGCCGCCGTCGCTCCCCTCGCGCCCCGACACGGCGTCAGGGTAGGACCGGCGGGCGGGCGACGCACCCCCTCGCGCGCCGGTCCGCCCGGGCCGCCCGGGCCGCCCGGGCCGCCCGGGCGGGGGCTCAGCCCTCCTCGCGGACCGCGTCCACGGTGCGCACGGCCGTGCTCAGCCCGGCCAGCCAGGCGCGCGAGACCTCGTACGGGGTGCACCCGGCGTCGGCGGCCAGCGGCTCGTCCGCCTCGTGCGCCAGCACCGCGCGCAGCGCCCGCCCGGCCGGGCCGCGGTGCTGCAGCAGCGCCGCGCGCACCGACGGGCCCACCCCGGTGGTCTCCACCAGCTCGCCCTCGCCCATGCCCAGGACGGTGCACACCCCCGACAGCAGGCCCACGGTGTACGCCACGTCCGACTCCTCCGCCGCCAGGCGCGCGCACGCCCCGGCGCGCGCCAGCACCGTCGTCAGCGTCTCGGTGTCCACGCTCGTCACGCCGCCCAGCAACATGAGGACCACCCACGAGCACAGCTGGCGCCGGCCCAGCAGCACGATCGCCTGCCTCAGCGAGGTGATCTCCTGCTGGGTGCCGTAGGCGGCCGAGGAGACCGTGCGCAGCACCCGCAGGCTCAGCCCGGGGTCGGAGGAGACGAGCCGCTCGATCTCCCCGATGGGGGTGTCGTTGCTGGTCAGCGCCCGCACCAGGCGCAGGCACACCAGCTGCGAGGGCGTCAGGCTCAGCGACTCCAGCACCACCGGCCGCTGCAGGCCGTAGCCCTGGAAGAGGTCGCAGCCGGCCGCCGCGCAGCGCGCGATCGCCGCGTCGTCCTCGACGCGCTCGACGACCACCAGCGCCTCGGGGTTGACCGAGCGCACCAGCGCCAGGACCCGCTCGAAGCGCTCGCCGGTGGCCGCCAGGTCGATCTTGACGAAGTCGGCGCGCTCCACCGCCGGCAGGCGGGCCTCCTCGCCGTCGAAGTCGTCCACCGCCACCCGGTAGCCGCGCGCGCGCAGCCGGTCCAGGCCCGCGAGGACCTCCTCGTCGACCTCGACGTCCTCCAGCAGCTCCAGCACCACCTGGTGCGGCGCGCACGGCACCGGCAGCTCACCGGTGAAGAAGCCGCGGGTGAGGTTGAGGAACAGCGGCTTGTCCCCGGCGATCTGCTCCACGCCGAAGTCGCCGAAGGTGGCGCTGATGACCTGCGAGGTCGCGTGGTCCTGCTCGGCGGCGCCGGCGCCCTCCAGCCCCGAGCCGGTGCCGCCGTGGGCGCGGAAGAGCAGCTCGTGGGCCACCAGCGCGCGCTGGGCGTCGTAGATGCCCTGCCGGCCCACCCGCACGGTGGCCAGGCCCGCCGCGGCGCCCGGGTCCGCGCCCGGGTCCGCGCAGGGGTCGGTGCGGGGTCGCGGCGCCGTCACGGGGCGCCGCCCCGTCCCGGTCGGCGAGCTGCTCACCCGATCTCCTACGGCTGCCCGGGCCGCCACCTGTAGCGCGGGGCGCGCGGCGCTGGGCCGAACGGGTGCGCGCCGGCCCCCGCGGCCGCGCCGGCGCCGGCTCCTCAGACGCGGGTGCGGTGGAAGCCGGCCGCCGAGCGGCTGGGCGTGGGCCCGCGCTGGTGCTGGTAGCGCGAGCCGGAGGCGCTGGAGCCGTAGGGGTTCTCCGCGGGGGAGGACAGCCGGAAGAAGCACAGCTGCCCGATCTTCATGCCCGGCCACAGCGTGATCGGCAGCGTCGCCACGTTGGACAGCTCCAGCGTCACGTGCCCGGAGAAGCCCGCGTCGATGAAGCCGGCCGTGGAGTGCGTCAGCAGCCCCAGCCGGCCCAGGCTGGACTTGCCCTCCAGGCGTGCGGAGACGTCGTCGGGCAGCGTGACGACCTCGTACGTGGAGGCCAGCACGAACTCGCCCGGGTGCAGGATGAACGCCTCGTCCGGCGCCACCTCCACCAGCCGCGTCAGCTCCGGCTGCTCCTGGGCGGGGTCGATCACCGAGTACTTGTGGTTGTCGAAGAGCCGGAAGAAGCGGTCGATGCGCACGTCCACGCTGGAGGGCTGCACCATCGACGGCTCGTACGGGTCGAGCACCACGCGCCCGGCGTCCAGCTCGCGGCGGATGTCGCGGTCGGAGAGCAGCACGGCGCCCACGCTACCGCCCGGCCCGGCGCCGCCCGGGCGCTCGCGGGCGCAGGGGCTGGACCACCGCGCGGCGTCCGTTACAGTGGTGTCGTCCCGGCAGCCCCCCGGGGCGTGCGGGTGTAGTTCAATGGTAGAACTTCAGCTTCCCAAGCTGATAGCGCGGGTTCGATTCCCGTCACCCGCTCCCAGCGCGAGGCCCCGGTCCGGTGGACCGGGGCCTTCGTCGTCCTCCGGCCCCGCTCACAGCCCGTGCTGGTCGAGGGCTCGGACCAGCGCCTCCGCCCGGGACACCGATGCTCTCGCCACGGCGTCGGTGCAGTACCCGCCGTACTGCAGGGCCGTCTTGTCGGCCAGCAACCGCTGCAGCTTCGCCACCAGCTCGTCGGCCCCCTGAACCCGTCTGAGCAGGGCGGTCGCGGTCCGGTGGTCCTGCTCCCCGGAGCACTCGCCGAGCGTGCTGCCGCAGACGGCGTCCGCTGCGGCGATGGCAGCCAGGACGGCGTTCGACGCGGCCACCTGCGCCATCTCCGAAGGTCCGGGTTCCGCGTTCGCCACCTCCAGGCGCTCGCGCGCGACGGCGAGGTGCTCACGCGCGGTGGCAGCCCGCTGGAGGCAGTCGGTGCGGCTCATGGACCAGGTGCGCAGGGGCTTGGGCACGGGTCAGCGCCTCCGGAGGGCGGGGAGCAGGTCGGGGCCGTGGACGGTCCGGGCCTCCGCGTGCCAGGACCTCACCAGCCCGTCGTCGCGCGCCACCATCTCGTCGCGCTGGCCGGTGCTGAGCAGCAGGACGTTGACCGCGTTGCCCGTGAACGAGGCGATGTCCTCGGTCAAGCGGCGGCTCAGCTCCTCGCCCAGCGCGGGGGGCGCGTCGTCCGGCACGACGAGCACCAGGTCGACGTCGCTGTCCTCGCGCGCCGTCCCCCGTGCCGTGGAGCCGAAGACCGCGCACGTCACCCCACCGGTCCCCGCCGTCCCGGTGACCCGGCGAGCGATCTCGGCGTCGAGGCTGGCGCTGAAGCCGTCGGCGAAGTCGACGGCGGACTGGATCGCCGGCCAGGCGGCGTGCGCCCGGTTGGCGCGGTACTCGTACTGCCGCCCGACCTGGTCCTGCAGCACGGTGCCCACCTCGGTGAGCCTGCGCAGCGCGACGCGCACCCCGGGGACGCTCCCGCGGGAGACCAGCCGGGCGACGGTCGACGCCGTCAGGGGGTGGGAGGTGCCGGCCAGGACGCGTAGCACCTGCCCCTCGAGGCTGGGGATGACGGCGCTCATCGGATCGCTCAGGTCCACCAGAACACCTGCATTGTCAAAAAGTATCAGATCGCACATTTTTTGAGAGGTGATCGGGGCGCCCTGCGGTCCACTCGCCGAGTGCCACCGCCTCGACCTCGCGCAGCACCGCGTCCCAGGCGACGTCCCCGTCCGGCTCGCCCTCCACCACGCGCACCCCTGCCGAGCGCAGCGCCGCCAGGTGCCCGGGCCACGCCGGGTGCCCGAGGTGCCCGGCGCGCACGCGCGGGTGCACCACCACCGGCACCGCCCGCGCGCCGATCGCCTCGCACACGGGGGTGACGGCCTGGTTGTCGGCGATGCCCAGCGCCAGCTTGGCCACCGTGCCCGCCGTGGCCGGCGCCACCACCCAGCAGTGGGGGTCCGGGTGCGGGCGCGGCTCGCGCGGCAGGCGCGGGGTGCTGCGCAGCGGGTAGCCGGTGGCCGCGGCGATGCGCCGGTCCTCGCCCAGGTCGGCCAGCCACGCCGCCGCGGCGGGCGTGGCGGTCACCACGACGCTCCAGCCCGCCGCGAGCAAGGGCTCGACCAGGCGCTCGCGCACGTCCTCCACCCCGCCGGCGGCGGAGCACGCCAGGCCCAGCACGCGGGCGGGGGCGGGGGAGGCGGGGAGCTGCACGCCCAGCACCGTAGGCCCGGGCGGGTGCCACGACCCCGACCACCCGCGCGGGCCGCGCCTACCCGGGGCGCACCCGCCGGCGCAGCCCCTGGCGGAACCGGGCGGCCGGGACGGGACGGCCCAGGTGGAAGCCCTGCGCCTCGTCCACGCCGAGCGTGCGCAGGGCGTCCAGCTGCGCCTGGTCCTCGACGCCCTCGCCGACGACCCGCAGGCCGAGCGCGTGCCCGAGGTCGACGACGGAGCCCACGATCGCGGAGTTGTCGCGCGAGCCGCCCAGGTCCGCCAGGAAGGCGCGGTCCAGCTTCAGGGAGGTGACGGGCAGCCGCTGCAGCCACGCCAGCGAGGAGTAGCCGCTGCCGAAGTCGTCGAGCGCGAGGCGCACGCCGAGGGCGCGCAGCTCCTCCAGGGTCCGCACGGCACCGGCGAGGTCGGTCAGCACCTGCCCCTCGGTGATCTCCAGCTCCAGCCGGTGCGCGGGCAGGCCGCTGCCGCGCAGGGCGGCGCGCACCTGCTCGACGAGGCCGCGGGAGGCGATCTGGCGGGCCGCGAGGTTGACCTGCACGACCGCGGTGCTGCCCAGCTCCGGCCAGCGGACGGCCTCCGCGCACGCCTCGCGCAGCACCCAGGCGCCCACGTCGACGATGGCGCTGCTCTCCTCCAGGACGTCCAGGAAGGCGACCGGCAGCAGCAGGCCGTCCGTGGGGTGCTGCCAGCGCAGCAGCGCCTCCGCGCCGCTGACGAGCCCCGAGGCGAGGTCGACCTTCGGCTGGTGGTGCAGCGTGAACTCGCCGCGCTCCAGGGCCACCGCCAGGCCCGCCTCGGTGCGGTAGCGGTGCAGGGCCTGCTCGCGCATGGCGTCGGTGAACGAGCGCGACTGCCGCCGCCCGTCCTGCTTGGCGGCGAACAGGGCGGCGTCGGCCTCGCTCAGCGCGCGGTCGACGGCCACCGGCTCGGTGACGGTGGTGACCCCGACCGACACCCCGACGTGGACGTCACCGCCGGCGGTGCGGCAGCGCTCCGGCACGGCCAGGCGCAGGCGCTCGGCCAGGTCCAGCCCGGTCGAACCCGGCTCCAGGTCCTCGCACAGGACGACGAACTCGTCGCCGCCGATGCGGGCGATCGTGTCCGCCGGGCGCAGCGCGGCGCGCAGGGCCGAGCCGACGTGCTGCAAGAGCTGGTCGCCCACCCCGTGCCCGAAGGTGTCGTTGATGAGCTTGAAGCGGTCGACGTCGCAGTACAGCACCGCCAGCGTCGAGGGGTGCCGCCCCAGCCGGGCCAGCGCCCGCTCCAGGCGGTCGAGCAGGAGGCGGCGGTTGGCCAGCCCGGTGAGCGGGTCGTGCAGCGCCTGCACGTGCAGCAGGTCCTGCGCCCGCCGCAGCGCGGTGACGTCGCGGAACTGCTGCACGACGCGCTCGGTGCCCACGGCCCGCAGGTAGGTGGAGTACGTGCGGCCGGCGATGGCCGGGTCGGCGCCGGCGTGGGCCGCCTCGTACTCGAAGCTCAGCTCCCCGCCGTCCCGCAGCAGCCGCACCATTGGCTCGAACAGTGAGGTGTCCTCCTCCGACCAGGTCTCGAGCATGCGCCGGCCCGCCAGGGGCCGGCCCGCGTTGCGCTCGGCGGTGGCGTTCGCCAGCTCGTAGCGGAAGTCCACGACCCGCCCGTCGCCGTCGCGCAGCGCCACCAGGACCACCAGCGCGTCCTCCGGGTGGTGCAGGAGGGCTCCGGCCAGCGCGCGGACGGCGTCGGGGGGCACCACCACGGCTCGATCGTGTCAGCCGCGGCCGGGTCGGCGCAGCAGAACGCCCGGCGGCGCGGGTGGCCTCAGGGTCGTGCGCTGAGGGCGCCGCGCCCGGACGCCAGCGCGGCCAGCGCCCGCCGGCCGGCGCGCGCGCCCTCCTCGGCGGCGCGCGCGCCCAGGCCGACCGCGCCCAGGCAGGTGCGGGCGACCTCCTCGCCCAGCCCGGGCCGCTCGGGCAGCTCGGTGACCATCTCCACCAGGTGCAGGCAGGCCGCGCCCAGCACCTCGGCGGCCACCGGGTGCCCGGGCGGCGCGGCGGCCCCGGCCAGCTCGGCGTAGACGGCCCGCAGCTGCTCGCGGTGCTCGCGGAACGGCGCCAGGGCGGGGTTCCGGCGCACCTCCGGGGTCAGGTAGAGCGTGCCCACGCCCAGGGGCCCGGTGCGCAGGGTGCCCACGTCCACGACGGCCAGCGCGTGCAGCGCCGCGGCCGGGCCCTCGGCGACGGCGCGCACCGCGCCGGCCAGGTCCAGGGTGGGGCGCACCGAGGCGTCCAGCAGCTCCAGCAGGATCTCGTCCTTGCCCGCGAAGTGGTGGTAGAGCGAGGCCTGCCGGATGCCGACGCGGTCGGCGATGGCGCGCGTGGAGGTGCCCGCGTACCCGTGCTCGTTGAACAGGGCGGCGGCGGCGTCGAGCACCTCCTGCCGCGGCGTGCGCGAGGGGTCCTGGGTGCCCCGGGCGCGGGGCCGTCCGACGCGGTTGCCGCTCACCGCGCCGATGCTGCCACCGCCTGCTCGGTGCGCGCGGCCCGCGCCGCCAGGGCCGCCGGCCAGGACCCGTGGGCGGTGACGTCCTCCGCGCCGCGCACGCCGAGGGGCTCGGCGAGGAAGCTGCGCACGGTGCGCCCGTCCTCCAGCACGGCCGCGCCGATGCTCAGCGGCTGCGGCACCGCCGCGGCGAAGGCGCCGAAACCGGCCGCCGGCAGGCGCCACACCTCCCCGGAGATGCTCTCGCCGTCGGTGCTGCGCACCAGCCCCGGCTTGGGCGGGACGGTGTCCAGCGCGAACAGCCGGTACTGCGCGGCGGTGCGCGCCGGGCCCACGCGCGTGGCGCCGGCCGCGACGAGCTCGTGGTTCAGCGGCTGGCCGGACAGGTGCGCGCCCACGACGAACAGCTCCACCTCCGGCTCGGCCAGCCGCCGCGCGAGCTGCGCCAGGACCCGGTCGCTGAACGCCGGGCCGGTGAGCATGACGCCGAAGGGCAGCCCGCCCACCGGACCGGCCGGCACCGCCAGCGAGGCCATGTCCAGCAGGTTCGCGAAGTTCGTGTAGCGGCCCATGCGCGCGTTGGCGCCCACCGGGTCGGCGGCCACCTGCGCCAGGGTGGGGTGCCAGGTGGTCGTCGGGGTCAGCAGCGCGTCGGTGCCGGCCAGCGCGGCGCGCCCGGCCGCGCCCAGCTCCGCCAGGCGCTGCTGGTCGCGGAAGACGTCCACGGCGCTGAACGCCTCCCCGCCGCGCACGATCGCGGCGACCACGGGGTCCAGGCCGGTGCCCACCAGCTCGGGGTGGGCGGCGACGTGCTCGCCCACCGCGGCGGTGCGCTCGGCGACGAACGCGCCGCCGTACAGCAGCGACGCGGCCTGCAGCAGCGGGGCGACGTCCACCTCGACGACCTCGGCCCCGCTGGCGCGCAGCCGGGCGACCACGGCCGCGAACGCCTGCGCCCAGCCGTCGGCCAGGCCGGTCAGGTGCTCGGCGGTGGGCACCGCCACGCGCGGCGCCGCGGCCGGCGCGGGCGGCTGCGCGCCGGTGCGCGCCAGCGGGTCCAGCCCGTCGGGGCCCTCCAGCAGTTCCGCGGTGCGCCGGGCCAGGCCCAGCTCGCGGGCGAAGACGCTCACGCAGTCCAGGCTGCGGCAGGCGGGCACCACCCCCGTGGTGGGCACCAGGCCGCGGGTGGGCTTGACCCCGACGATCCCCTGCAGCGCCGCGGGCACCCGGCCGGAACCGGCGGTGTCCGTGCCCAGCGCGACGTCGACCACGCCCAGGGCGACGGCCACAGCGGAGCCGGAGCTGGAACCGCCGGAGATGCGCTCGGGCGCGAAGGCGTTGCGCACCGCCCCGTGCGGGCTGCGGGTGCCGACCAGGCCGGTGGCGAACTGGTCGAGGTTCGTCTTGCCCAGCACCAGCGCGCCGGCCGCGCGCAGGCGCGCCACGGCCGTGGCGTCCGCGGCCGGCTCGTACGAGAACGACGGCGCACCGGCGGTCGTGGGCAGCCCGGCGACGTCGATGTTGTCCTTCACCGCCACCAGCACCCCGGCCAGCGGCAGCGCGGGGTCCACCCCGCGCGCCTCGGCCAGCACCTCCTCCTGCGGGCGCAGCGCGATCCACACCTCGGGGCGGTCCACCTCGGCCAGGCGCGCGTAGGCGTCGCGGACCCGCCGCTCGACCGCGGGACCCCCGGGCGCGCTCACGCGACCAGCTCCCCGGCGCCCTCGGCGCGCACCGCGAAGAGCACCTGGCCGGCGCTGACCGCCTCACCGGGGCGCACGTACACCTCGACCACCTCCCCGGCCGCGGGGGCCGTCATCGCCGTCTCCATCTTCATCGCCTCCAGGGCCATCACGCGCTCGCCGTCGCCGACCGTCGCGCCGGCACCGACCGAGACCTGCCACACCGTCGCACCGAACGGCGCCGTGACTGCCAGCGCGCCCTCGGGCACCCGCACCGGCCCCGCCGGCGCCGGTGCGGGCGGCTCGGGCTTGACGTCGAACTCGCCCGAGGCGTGCCAGCGCTCCTTCTCCGCCGCGAACGCCGCGGCCTGCGTGGCGCGGAACGCCTCGATCGAGCCCGCCTCGCGCTCCAGGAACCGCTCGTGCTCGGCGAGGGAGAACTCACCCTCCTCGGTCTCGAACTCCCCGCGGCCGGCGTCGGTCTCCGCGCGCAGCTCCAGCAGCTCCTCCGCCGAGACGGGGTACCACTCGATGCGGTCGAAGAACCGCAGCGCCCAGGGCGCCTCGCGGAACAGCCCGCCGCGGCGGAAGCGGTTCCACACCTGCACGGTCCGCCCGACGAACTGGTAGCCGCCGGGCCCCTCCATGCCGTAGACGCACAGGTACGCCCCGCCGATGCCGACGGAGTTCTCCGCCGTCCACGTGCGCGCCGGGTTGTACTTGGTGGTCACCAGGCGGTGGCGCGGGTCCAGCGGCGTCGCCACCGGCGCGCCGAGGTAGACGTCGCCGAGCCCCAGCACCAGGTACTGCGCGTCGAACACCGTGCGCCGCACGTCCTCGACCGACCCCAGGCCGTTGACGCGGCGGATGAACTCGATGTTCGACGGCGTCCACGGCGCGTCGGCGCGCACGCCGGCGACGTAGCGCTCGATGGCCAGCTTCGTCGCCGGGTCGTCCCACGACAGCGGCAGGCGCACCCGGCGCGAGGGCACGACGAGCTCACCGGTCGCCGGCAGCTCCTCCTCCAGCTCGCGCAGCAGCCCGACCAGCGCACCGGCGCGCAGCACCGAGGCGTCGGTGTGCACCTGCAGCGAGCGGATGCCGGGGGTGACGTCCAGCACGCCGCGAGGGCGGTGCTCCTCCAGCGCCGCCATGAGGGCGTGCACGCGCATGCGCAGCCCCAGGTCCAGGACCTGCTCGCCGTACTCGACGAGGACGTTGTCGTCGCCGTCGCGGCGGTAGGTGACCTGCGGGCGCCCGGGCCGCTGCGGCAGCCGGGCCAGCACGCCGTCGTCGCCGTCGCCGCCCACCGGGGCACCGCCGGCCGCGGCCGCCGCCAGCGCCGGCGCGGGATCGGCCGCCTGCGCCTCGCGCACCGGCACGAAGCGCACGGTGTCGCCCGGGCGCAGCTGCCCCACCTTCCACAGGTCGCCGCTGGCGACGACCGCCGGGCACACGAAACCGCCCAGGCTGGGCCCGTCCGGGCCCAGCACGATCGGGGTGTCGCCGGTGAAGTCGATCGCGCCGACGGCGTAGGGGGTGTCGTGGATGTTCGAGGGGTGCAGGCCCGCCTCGCCGCCGTCGGCGCGCGCCCAGCGCGGGCGCGGGCCGATCAGCCGCACCCCCGTGCGCGCGGAGTTCAGGTGCACCTCGTAGTCGGTGGCGTAGAACTCGTCGAGGTCCGCGCGGGTGAAGAACTCCGGCGCCGCGTGCGGGCCCTCGGTGACGGCCACGCGCCACGCGGAGGTGTGCTGCGGGCGCCGCTCGGGCGGGGTGGGCCCGCCGGTGCGGGTGAAGCCCGGGCCCTCGGGCGCGCCGGGGCGCAGCACGTCGCCGGCCTGCAGCGCGCGCCCGCCGTGCCCGCCGAACCCGCCGAGGGTGAACGTCGAGGCGCTGCCGAGGTACTCGGGCACGTCGATGCCGCCGCGCACCGCCAGGGCCAGGCGCAGCCCGGGCCCGGCGGCCGTGCCGATCGCCAGCACCGACCCCGCCGGGACCTCCACCGGCTCCCACATCGGCACGGCCGCGCCGTCCACGGTGACCTCGGCGAGCGCTCCGGTGACGCACACGACGCTGTCGGTGGAGAAGCGCAGCGTCGGGCCGGTGGCGGTGACCTCCAGGCCGGGCGCGCCGACGGGGTTGCCCACCGCCAGGTTCGCCTCGCGCAGCGAGAGCGGGTCGAAGGGGCCCGAGGGCGGCACCCCGACCTGCCAGTGGCCCAGCCGCCCGGGCAGGTCCTGCACGGTCGTCATGGCGCCCGGCTCGAGGACGTCGATGCGCGGGTCGGGGTCCTCGGTGACCTCCAGCGTGGAGGTCGAGTGCGTCGCGGTGCGCAGCGGCAGGTCCGCCGCCAGCGAGCGCAGCAGACCCAGGTTCGTCACGACCCCGTCCACGCGGCTGCCCGCCAGGGCCTCGCCGAGCAGGTCCAGCGCGGCGTCGCGCCCCGGGGCGAGGGCGACGACCTTCGCCAGCATGGGGTCGTAGTGCGGGGTGACCTCCAGGCCGGTCTCGACCCAGCCGTCCACGCGCACCCCGGACAGCTCCGGGAACCGCGCGCGGGTGACCAGCCCGGTGCTCGGGGCGTTCCCCCTGCCCGGGTCCTCGGCGTACACGCGGGCCTCCACGGCCACCCCGGTCGCCTCCCAGCGGCGGGCGAAGACGTCGTCGACGGCGCCGGCGCCGTCGCGCGCCAGGCGCAGCATGAGGTCGACGAGGTCCACGCCGTAGGCCATCTCCGTGACCGGGTGCTCCACCTGCAGGCGGGTGTTGACCTCCAGGAACGCGGCCTCCTCGCGCACCGGGTCGTAGACGAACTCCACCGTGCCGGCCGAGCGGTAGGACACCGAGGCGGCCAGCTCGGCGGCGGTGCGCGCGATGCGCTCGCGCACGGCGGCGGGCAGGGCGGGCGCCGGGGCCTCCTCGACGACCTTCTGGTTGCGCCGCTGCAGGGAGCAGTCGCGGTCGCCGATGACGGCCACGCGCCCGGTGCCGTCGCCGAAGACCTGCACCTCCACGTGCCGCGCCGGGCGCACCAGCCGCTCCAGGAACACCCCGGCGGAGGAGAAGTTCGCCCCCGCCAGGCGCACCACCCGGTCGTAGGCGCCGCGCAGCTCGTCGGCGTCCGCGCACGCCTGCATGCCGATGCCGCCGCCGCCGCCGGTGGCCTTGAGCATGACGGGGAAGCCGACGGCCTCGGCCGCGGCGACGGCCTCGTCCACCGAGGCCAGCAGCCCGGTGCCCGCCAGCAGCGGCACGCCGGCGGCGGTGGCCAGCTCGCGGGCGGTGTGCTTGCTGCCGAAGGCGGTGATCTGCTCCGGCGTCGGCCCGACGAACGCCAGCCCGGCCGCCTCGCACGCCCGGGCGAAGTCCACGTTCTCCGAGAGGAACCCGTAGCCGGGGTGGACCGCGCCGGCGCCGGTGGCCGCCGCCGCCTCCAGCAGGGCGTCGGTGCGCAGGTACGACTCGCGCGCCGGGGCCGGGCCCAGGCGCACCGCGGTGTCCGCCTCGCGCACGTGCGGCGCGGCGCGGTCGGCGTCGGAGAACACCGCCACTGTGCGCAGGCCCAGGGCGCGCGCGGAGCGCACGACCCGCCGGGCGATCTCGCCGCGGTTCGCGACGAGGAGGGTGTCGAAGGTCATCTCACTCCTCCGGGGCGGTGACGAGCATCCGCAGCGGGGTCGGGTCGAAGTCGTTGCACGGGTTGTTGACCTGCGGGCAGTTGCTGACGACGACGAGGACGTCGACGTCGGCGCGCAACGCCACCCGCTTGCCGGGCGCGGAGGCGCCGTCGACGATGCCCAGGGCGCCGTCGGGCTCGACGGGCACGTTCATGAACCAGTTGAGGTTCGAGACGAGGTCGCGCGCGCCCAGGCCGTGCCGGGCGCCCTCGGCGAGGAAGTTCTCGCGGCAGCCGTGCTGGTGGGCGGTGTGGTACCCGTAGCGCAGGGTGTTGGACTCCTTGCCGCAGGCGCCGCCGATCGTGTCCTGCCGCGGGACCTCGTTGCCCACCACCGTCATCAGCGCGCGGCCGTGCTGGCTGCGCAGCACCGTGCCCTCGCGCACGTACGCGCTGCCCTGCCAGGCCAGGGTGTCCGGGGCGCTGTAGCGCTCGGTGCGGTCGGCGTCGGCGAAGACCAGGCAGTCCGCGGACTGGTTTCCGCCGACGTCGACGATCGTCAGCACGTGCCCGGCGGGCACGACCGCCGACCACGGCGCGCGCGGTGCGACGCGGTCGTCGCGCACCACCCGTCCGGGGAGCATCGGCGAACCCCAGTCCAGCGGCTGCCCGCGCCGGTTCGTCCCGCCCGTCGTCCCGCCCGCCGCGCCGCCCGGCGCGGTGGCCGGTGCGGTGCTCGTCGTGCTGCTCGTCGTGGTGCTCACAGGCCCCGCGCCTCCGCGTGGTCGAGGGTGTTCAGGTACGCCCGGTGCAGCTCCGGGGTGGCGGTGAAGCGCGCGTCGCCCGGCCCGGTGGGCCGCGAGCGCCAGGCGTGCACGCGCAGCGGCCCGACGGTGAAGCGCTCGCGCGGGTCCAGCGGGTGCGCGGTGTTCGCCAGCAGCACGACGAGCGGCAGCTCGGCCAGCAGGTCCACCGAGGTGCCCGGCCCGGCCGAGCCGAGCCAGCGGAAGGCGCCGTCCGGCTCGACGCGCACGCCCTGGAAGAACGACACCGACGGCGCCAGGTCGCGCGGTCCCAGGCCCTGCTTGGCGGCGGCCAGGGTCAGCAGCGAGCGGCCCGAGGGGCTGGGCCCCTCCGGGGCGGCGTCGCCGTACCTGCGCTCGTTCCACGCGTCGGAGGTGGTGCCGCAGAACGCGTCGTGCCGGCCGGAGCCGTCGGCCACCACGGTGGCCAGCACCCGCCCGTCGCCGGAGAGCAGCGGGTGGCCCTCGCCGAGGTACGCCTGCCAGGGGACCTTCTGCGTGTCGGCGACGTTCAGGCGCTCCCACGGGGCGAGCGCGGAGAACAGCAGCACGTGCGCGCACGCGTCGCCGGTGACGTCGCTCAGGCGCAGGCGCGTCCCGCGCGCCAGCACCCTGGAGGCGTACCCGCCGGGGGCGATCGTCTCGGCCCAGGTGAGGTCGGCCCGGTCCACGTCGGCCGGGGCGTGCGGGGAGGTGGAGGCCGGCAGGTGCGGCATGAACTCGCTGGTGGTGCCGCCGCGGGCGCGGGCGTCGTCGCGGGCGGCCAGGACGGTCGAGGTGTCGCGGCTCACGCGGGTTCCTCCACGGGTGCGGTGCGGGACGCGCCGGCCGGCTGCGCCCCCAGGACGATGGGCCCGCCGTGGCGGGCGCGGGTGCGCAGGTGCACCACGGCGCCGACGGCGAGCGTGCCGGCGATGAACAGCAGCGCGCTGAACCGCAGCCACCAGGTGCCGCCGGTCAGGTCGTAGACCGCCGCGCGCGGCCAGGCCAGGTTCACCACCATGAGCACCTGGTAGACGACGGCGACGGCGTTGACGAGCACGCCCCAGCGGCCCAGCGAGAAGAGCGGGCGCCCGTTCTCGTCCACCCCGCCGGCGAGCCCACCGCGGCGCAGGCGGTGCACCAGCAGCGGGACCGTCACGCCCAGGTAGGCCAGGTAGATCATCGCGATGCACAGGCTGGCCAGCGCGGTGAACACCGCGCTCTGGCCCCAGTTCACCGCCAGCGCCAGGGCGGCGCCGACGCCGACGACCACGGAGGCGCCGACGGGGCTGCCGGTGCGCGGCGAGACGCGGCCGAGGACGGAGGAGAAGGGCACCGAGCGCTCGCGGGCCATCGAGTACAGCATGCGCGAGCCGGCGGTCTGCACCGCCAGCGTGCAGACGACGACGGCGGCCACGACGGAGACCAGCAGGATCCGCCCGGGCACGTCGCCCAGGCGCGAGAGCAGCACGCCCGCCAGGCCCTGCTCGACGAGGCTGCCGTCGGTCAGGCTGGGCGCGGCGACGAGCCCGCCGAGCAGCAGCAGCATCCCGCCGACGCCGGAGAGGACCAGGGCGCGCAGGATGGTGCGCGGCGTCGTGGCGCGCGGGTCGCGCGTCTCCTCGGCCAGTTCGCCCGCGGAGTCGAAACCCACCATGACGTAGGCCGCCATCAGCGAGCTGGCCAGCCAGAGGTAGGTGTAGTCGCCCTCGCCCGCGCCGGTGGTGGTGACCACCACGGCCGGGCCGCGCTCGGCCAGGAGCAGCAGCGCGGCGGCCGCGGCCACCACCCCGGCGATCTCGATCGCCACCCCGATGGAGGTGACCACCGCCATCAGCCGCACCCCGACGACGTTGATCGTGGTGGTGACCACGAGCAGCGCGATCCCCAGCACCACCGCGTTCTGCGCCCCGGTGGCGGAGGTGGGGGCGGAGTCCGCCCCCGGTCCGCCGACGAGCTGGAAGCCCGACCAGATCGAGGGCAGCACCGCCTGCAGCGCGATCGCCGCGGTGGCCACCGTGAGCACCTGGCCGACGACCATGACCCAGCCGGTGAACCACCCGAAGTCGGTGCCCGCCAGCCGGCTGGAC
The DNA here is from genome assembly GCF_050871305.1 of Kineococcus gypseus. Lineage (NCBI taxonomy): Bacteria > Bacillati > Actinomycetota > Actinomycetes > Kineosporiales > Kineosporiaceae > Kineococcus > Kineococcus gypseus. The sequence goes on from NZ_JBJLRD010000032.1 coordinate 26,856, forward strand.
CACTGGAAGATCGCCCCGGAGATGGGGTAGCGCGCCGCCAGTTCCGCGAAGCAGAGCGCGACGAGCAGCTGCCCGGCGAAGACCGTCGGCCACGTCCAGAAGAACCCGGCGCCGCCGAAGCTGAAACCCAGCCCGAACAGCTGGAACACCGTGGTGAGGATGGAGACGAAGGAGAAACCCGCGGCGAAGGAGGCGAACGGCCCGACGTCGCGGCGCAGCCGCTGGCCGTAGCCGAAGGTCCGCAGGTCGGTCGCGGCCGCCCCCGCCGGGGCCGGCTGCTCACGGGTGGCGCGTGGTGGGGGGACGGTCATCGGTCGGCCCTTCTGCGCGGGGTTCCTGTCGATCGACAGGTACTCGACGAGCGTGGTGGGGCCGTGTTGCGCGCGTGTTTCCCGGCTGTGAACTTCGCGGCACCCCGCCCGGCACCCGCCCGGCCCCCGCCCGCCGCCCCGACCGCGCCCGACCGGCGCGGGGGGCGGTCGCGCCCTACGCTGGGCCGCGGTCGCCGGCGCCGTCGGCGCGCAGCGGGTCGACGAGGACGCCGGGGGTGGGCGCGTGGCGCTGAGGGTGCTGTTCCTGGGGGGCACGGGGGTCATCAGCTCCGCGTGCGCGGCCCTGGCCGTCGAGCGCGGGGTGGACCTGACCGTCCTGAACCGCGGCGGCTCGGCGGCCGAGCGGCCCCTGCCCGAGGGGGTGCGCCGGCTCACGGCCGACGTGCGCGACGTCGCCGCCGTGCGCGAGGCGCTGCGCGGGCACGAGTTCGACGTGGCGGTGGACTTCCTCGCCTTCACCCCCGAGCACGTCGCCGCCGACGTGGAGACCTTCCGCGGGCGGGTGGGGCAGTACTGGTTCGTCTCCAGCGCCTCCGCCTACCGCAAGCCCGTCGGGCACCTGCCCATCACCGAGTCCACGCCGCTGTGGAACCCGTTCTGGCAGTACTCCCGTAACAAGATCGCCTGCGAGGAGCTGCTGGCCCGCGCCCTGCGCGAGGACGGCTTCCCGGCCGCGGTGGTGCGCCCCAGCCACACCTACGACCGCACCTCGGTGCCCCTGGACGGCGGCTGGAGCGCCGTGGAGCGCATGCGCCGCGGCGCGCCCGTCGTGGTGCACGGCGACGGCACCTCGCTGTGGGTGCTCACCCACCACGCCGACTTCGCGCGCGGCTTCGTGCCCCTGCTGGGCGAGCCGGCCCTGACGGGCGAGGCGGTGCACATCACCTCCGACGAGGTCCTCACCTGGGACGCGGTGCACCGCGCCCTGGCGCGCGCCGCCGGGGTGGACGAGCCGCTGCTCGTGCACGTGCCCTCCGACGCCATCGCCCGCGACGACCCCTCCCGCGGGGAGAGCCTGCTGGGCGACAAGGCGCACTCGGTGGTCTTCGACAACACCAAGGTCAAGCGCCTGGTGCCCGGCTTCGCGGCCACCACCACCTTCACCGCCGGCGCCCGGGAGATCGTCGAGCACCACGACGCGACCGCGCGGCTGCGCCGCGCCGACCCCGGGGCCGACGCCCGCCACGACCGCCTCGCCGCCCGCTGGGGCTGAGCGCGGCCGCGGCGGGCGCCGAGGGCTCCAGGCGTCGAGGACCTCGGACCTCGGGCCTCGCGGCGCGCTGTCAGACGTCGCGGCCGTCGCGCCCGGCGCCCAGGCCGGGGGGCTGCTCGCCGAAGCTCTTGCGGTACCACACCGCCGCCTGGCGCTCCACGAGCAGGCGCGTCACGCCGATGATCGCCCCGGAGGCCAGCGCCCAGGCCACCGCCTCCCTCCACGCCACGTCCGGGTCCTCCGGGTTGTCCGGCGGCGGGCTCTTCGTCAGCGTCACCCAGACCTTCCGCGTCACGCGGCTCGCGACCGCGGCGGAGAGCACTCCTGCCCCGGGACCCACCAGCTTCCAGATGATCGAGCTCATGGCGAGCACCCTGCCCTAGAGCAGGTCGAGGAACCAGCGCAGCGCCGGCAGCAGCGCCGTGGCGGCCGCGCCGAGCAGCGCCACGATGAGCACGACGGTGATCAGCCGCACCCCCCGGGAGGGGCCGCCGTCGGGTCCACGCAGGTGTCGCAGCACGCCCCCATCCTCCCCGACGCCGGCCCGGCGCCGGCCCGGCGCGGGACCCGTGCCGGGGGGTAGGGTGTGCCGCGAACGACAGGGGAGCGCCGCGGGGCGCTGAGAGTGCGGGCAGCCGCAGACCCTCGACCTGATCCGGTTAGCACCGGCGTAGGGAGTCGGGTACCACCTCGATCCGGGGCCGCGTGCGCCCCGGGTCCCCCTCCTGGGACCCGGGAGGACACCGTGAGCACCACCTCGCTGCAGAAGTCCGCGCGCCGCCCCGCCGGCCGCTGGCGCACCGTGGACGTCGTCACCACCGCCGTGCTCGGCGTCGCGTTCGGCGTCGTCTTCTGGGGCTGGGACCAGGCGTACAACGTCTTCAGCCCGGCCTTCAACGTCTTCGCCCCCCTGGCCGGCCTGGTCGCCGGCGTGTGGCTGCTGCCCGCCGTCGTGGCGGCCCTCGTGGTGCGCCGCCCCGGCGCGGCCCTGCTCGCGGAGGTGGTCGCCGCCACCGTCGAGGCCCTGCTGGGCAACCGCTGGGGCGGCGGCGTGCTCATCTCGGGCGTGCTGCAGGGCCTGGGCGTGGAGATCGCCGTGGCGGTCTTCCTGTGGCGGCGCTGGAGCCTGGGCGTCGCCGTCCTCGGCGGGGTGCTGGCCGCGGCCCTGGAGGTCGTCGCCTACGAGTGGAGCGTCTACTACGCCGACTGGGGCTTCGACTGGAAGCTCGTCTACCTGGGCTTCTTCGCGCTCTCCGGCGCGCTGGTCGCCGGCCTGGGCGGCTGGGCGCTGGTGCGCGCGCTGGCCCGCGCCGGTGCGCTGTCCGCGTTCGCCGCGGGCCACGAGCACCGCCGGCGTGGCTGAGGCGGTCCGCCCGGCGCCCGCCGCGCCCGCGGCCCTGCGGGTGCGCGGGCTGGTCGTCACCCCGCCCGGTGCCGCCGCGCCCGTGCTGCGCGACGTCGACCTCGACGTGCCCGCCGGGCAGCGGGTGCTGCTGGCCGGGCCCAGCGGCTCGGGCAAGTCCACCCTGCTGCGCGCGCTGGCCGGCGTGCTGGAGGAGGCGCCCGGCGGCGAGCCGGTGGCCGCCGGCGAGGTCCTCGTCGGCGGCGCCGCGGCCCGCCCCGGCGCCGCCGGGCTGCTGCTGCAGGACCCCCTCGACGCGGTGGTGGCCGCCACCGCCGGGCGCGACACCGCCTTCGGGCCGGAGAACCTCGCCCTGGCGCGCGAGGAGGTGTGGGAGCGCGTGGCGCGCGCCCACGCCGCGGCCCGCTTCACCGCCGGGCGCGAGCGGGAGGTGGCCACCCTCTCCGGCGGCGAGCGCCAGCGACTGGCCCTGGCCGGGGTGCTCGCGCTGCTGCCCGGGGTGCTGCTGCTGGACGAGCCCACCTCGATGCTCGACGCCCCCACCGCCGCGGCGGTGCGCGCCGCCGTGCTGGGGGCCGCCGCCGGGCGCACCCTCGTCGTCGTCGACCACGACCTGGCCGGGTGGGCGCCGCACGTGGACCGCGTCGTGCTGCTGGGCCGCGACGGGCGCCTCGCGGCGGACGGCCCGCCGGCGCGGGTGCTGACCGCCGGCGCCGGTCAGGGGGAGCTGTGGCTGCCCGGTGCGCCCGCGCCGCGCCCGGCCGACGTGCCCGCCGGCCTGCTGACCCCGCGCCTGCCCGCCGGCGGGCCCCTGGCCGGCGACGCCCTCACCGGCCGCGGCCTGGGCCTGGTGCGCCGGCGCCGCGGGCTGCGCCCCTCCGCGCCGGCCGCGGTCCTGACGGGGGTGGACGTGGACGTGCCCGCCGGGCGCACCACGCCCCTGGTGGGCACCAGCGGCTCGGGCAAGTCCTCGCTGCTGGCGGTGCTGGCGGGCCTGGTGCGCCCCAGCGCCGGGGAGCTGCGCGCCGCGCGCGCCCTGGCCGCCGGGCTGCCCCCGCAGCCGTGGCGGTGGCGCTCGCGGGAGCTGGCCGCGCGCTCGGCGTGGGTGCCGCAGACGCCCGAGCACGCGTTCGTGCGCACCACCGCGCGCGCCGAGGCGGCCGCGAGCGCCGCGGCGCTGGGGCTGCCCACCGTCACGGCCGACGCCCTGCTGGAGCTGCTGGGCCTGTCCCACCGCGCCGAGGTGGACCCGTTCCGCCTCTCCGGCGGCGAGCAGCGCCGCCTGGCGCTGGCCGGGGCGCTGGCCGCCGGGCCGGCGGTGCTGCTGGCCGACGAGCCCACGGTTGGCCAGGACCGCGCCACCTGGTCGGTGGTGGCCGGGCTGCTGCTCGCGGCCGCCCGCGACGGCGCCGCGGTGGTCGCCGCCAGCCACGACGGGCACCTCGTGCGCGCGCTGGACCCCGCCGGGGACGCGGCGGTGCACCTGCGCGCCGGGCGCCGCGCCACCGGGCCGGTGGGGCCGGTGGGGCCGGTGGGGCCGCTGGGGCCGGTGGCGAGGAGGGCCTCGTGAGCGCGGACCACCTCGCCCGCACCCCGGCCGACGCCCCGGCCGACGCCCCCGCCGGCGCCGCTGTCCCCAGCTCTGTCCACAGCTGTGGGCACAGCCTTGGGGACAACCCTGTGGGGGCGCCTGTGCGGGGTGTGGAGGACGACGGGGACGGGGTGCCGCCCACCCCGGCGCAGCGCCGCAGCGCCGGGCCCGGACCCCTCGTGCGGCACGTGGGCCCGCTGCCGCTGCTGGCCCTGTCGCTGCTGGCGGTGCCGGCCTCGTTCGCCGTGACCGGCTGGGCGGCGGGCGCGGCGGGGCTGGCCGCCCAGCTGCTGTGCCTGCCGCTGGTCGTCGAGCGCTGGCGGGCGCTGCCGCGCCGGCTGCTGCCGGGGGCGGTCGGGGCGCTGTCGGTGGGCTGGTCGGCGTGGCTGCTCGGCGAGCCCGGCGGGGGCGACCCGCTGACGGCGGCGCTGACGGCGGCGCTGCGGCTGGCGGTGCTCGTGCTGCCCGGCGCGCTGCTGCTGGCGTGGCTGGAGCCCGGCGAGGCCGGCGACCACCTCGCGCAGCGGCTGCACCTGCCCGGGCGGGTCGTGGTGGCCGTGGTCGCGGCCCTGGGCCAGCTCTCCGTGCTGGCCGACGCGTGGGACCAGCTGGCCGCCTCGCGGCGGGCGCGGGGGCTGGGCCCGGGGCGCGGGCCGCTCTCGCGCGGGCGCTGGCTGGCCTCGACGGCCTTCGGCCTGCTCGTGGACGCCGTGCGCCGGGCCGGGCGGGTCTCCACGGCGATGGACGCGCGCGGCGCCGCCGGGCGGGGCCGACGCACCTGGGCGCTGCCGGCGCCCTGGCGGCGGGCGGACACCGCCTGCCTGCTGGCAGGGGCGGCGGTGCTGGCCGTGCCGCTGCTCGTGACGCTGCTCGGCGCGCCGGCCTGACGCCGGTCGTGACGGCGCTGCGCCGAGGGGAGCTGCCGGGGCCGGGCACCGCCCGGGCCCGGCGGCGCGCAGCGCGTCAGGCCGGCGGCAGGTCCCACACGTCGGCGAGCACGGCGTGCTCGGTGGTCAGGCGCAGCGCGGCGGGGGAGTCGAGCACGACGAGCAGCTGCTCGCCGTGCTCGGTGCCGTGCGCGCCGGGCGGCAGCACGGCGAGGCCCTCGGCGTGGTCCTCGCCGCGACCGTGGGGCAGCTCCAGCACCACCGGCAGGTCCCCGGCGCGCACCACCCCGGCCACCTCGGTGCTGCCCGCGCCCACCCAGCGGTGCACGCGCACCGGCCCGGACAGGCTCATCGACGGCCCGGCCAGCACGAGCAGGTCGTCGCCGTGCGGGCACAGGTCGCGCACGCCCAGCCCGTCGAGGTCCAGCAGGTGCAGGCGGTAGCGCGCACCCCCTCGAAGCGCGACAGGCGCAGCCGGTGCGGGTCGTCCGGGTCGGTCTCCGGGCGCAGCTCGGCCACGACGGCCCAGCCGCGCAGCACCGGCCCGCGGAAGCCGACGTACAGGCGCACCTCGCCGTCCTCGCCGGCGTGCACGGCCAGGCCCTCGACGTCGACGCCGTTGTCCTTGCTGGGGATCGACAGGAACGGGGCGAGCAGGTCGTCGTCGGCCAGCAGCTCGGCCAGCGAGTCCCCGCGCCCGCCGAGGACGGCGGCGGTCAGCTCCCGCCCGCCGACCCGCGCGCGGCGGGCGGGCAGGCCGGTGGCGGGGTCGACGGGCAGGCGGGCCAGCACGAAGCGGTTCTCCTCGCGCACCACCTTCGCCAGCCGCTTGCGGGCCTTGGCGTCGGTGTCCCCGGAGCGGATCCGCTTGCGCTTGAGGCTGTGCGAGCCGACGGCCCACAGCCACGGGCCGTTGCGCGCCAGGCCCTCGACGTCGGCCTCCTCCTCGTCGCCGGCGGGCAGCTCGACGAGGTCGCCCAGGCGCACGCTGACCTCCTCGCCGTAGGAGACGACCCGCCCGGCGGCGTCGCGGCGGGCGGTCAGGCGCTCGACGGTGGCGGTCTCGTCGCCGGCCACCCACAGGTGCTCGCCGTCGGCGCGCACGGCGGAGAGATTGGTGTGCGTCGAGCCGGCGCGGGAGGCCTCGGAGAAGTGCAGCGGCACCTGCCGCGCGGGAGCGTCCACGCGCCGACCCTAGTGAGGGCGCCGCCGCGCGGGCAGGCCCGAGCGCACCGGGCCCGGACGACGGAGCGCCCCGGGCCGCGGGCCCGGGGCGCTGCTGAGCGGACGACGGGACTCGAACCCGCGACCCTCACCTTGGCAAGGTGATGCGCTACCAACTGCGCTACGTCCGCACGTCCGCCCGTACGACCTCCTCGGCCGCCCCGGCGGGCTCGTCGACCTTAACGCACGCCGCGGCCGCCCACGGACGCGGCAGGGCCGGGGGAACACGAGGCGCCCGCCGGTGGTTGAGCGGGGTGGGCTCAAGGCGCGTGACCGCCGGGTTGACAGATCCCCCGCGGTGGGCAGACTTGAGCGAGGAAGGCTCAACAGTCGAGAGGGGACTCACCACCATGGCACGTGCGGTCGGCATCGACCTCGGTACCACCAACTCCGTCGTCTCCGTCCTGGAGGGCGGCGAGCCGACGGTCATCGCCAACGCCGAGGGTGGGCGCACGACCCCGTCCGTCGTGGCGTTCGCCAAGAACGGCGAGGTCCTGGTCGGCGAGATCGCCAAGCGCCAGGCCGTCACGAACGTGGACCGGACCATCCGCTCCGTCAAGCGCCACATCGGCACCGACTGGAACGTCGCGATCGACGACAAGAAGTACACGCCGCAGGAGATCAGCGCGCGCACGCTGCAGAAGCTCAAGCGCGACGCTGAGTCCTACCTGGGCGAGGCCGTCACCGACGCGGTCATCACCGTGCCGGCGTACTTCAACGACGCCCAGCGCCAGGCCACCAAGGAGGCCGGCGAGATCGCGGGCCTGAACGTCCTGCGCATCATCAACGAGCCCACCGCGGCCGCGCTCGCCTACGGCCTGGACAAGGGCAAGGAGGACGAGCTCATCCTCGTCTTCGACCTCGGCGGCGGCACCTTCGACGTGTCCCTCCTGGAGGTCGGCAAGGACGAGGACGGCTTCTCCACCATCCAGGTGCGCGCCACCTCCGGCGACAACCACCTCGGCGGTGACGACTGGGACCAGCGCGTCGTCGACCACCTGCTGAAGAAGGTGCAGGGCGCCTACGGCATCGACCTGTCCAAGGACAAGATCGCCATGCAGCGCCTGCGCGAGTCCGCCGAGCAGGCCAAGAAGGAGCTGTCGACGGCGACGAGCACGGGCATCTCCCTGCAGTACCTGTCGATGACGGAGAACGGCCCCGTCCACCTGGACGAGCAGCTGACCCGCGCGCAGTTCGAGCAGATGACGCAGGACCTCATCGACCGCACCAAGGCGCCCTTCCACGCCGTCATCCGCGACGCCGACGTCAAGCTCGCCGACATCGACCACGTCGTGCTCGTGGGCGGTTCCACCCGCATGCCGGCCGTGACGAACGTCGTCAAGGAGCTGACCGGCGGCAAGGAGCCCAACAAGGGCGTGAACCCCGACGAGGTCGTCGCCATCGGCGCCGCCCTGCAGGCCGGCGTCCTCAAGGGCGAGCGCAAGGACGTCCTGCTCATCGACGTCACCCCGCTGTCCCTGGGCATCGAGACCAAGGGCGGGATCATGACCAAGCTCATCGAGCGCAACACGGCCATCCCGACCAAGCGCTCGGAGGTGTTCACCACCGCCGACGACAACCAGCCCTCGGTGCTCATCCAGGTGTTCCAGGGCGAGCGCGAGCTGGCCCGCGACAACAAGCCGCTGGGCACGTTCGAGCTCACCGGCATCGCGCCCGCCCCGCGCGGCGTGCCGCAGGTCGAGGTCACCTTCGACATCGACGCCAACGGCATCGTGCACGTCTCGGCGAAGGACCGCGGCACCGGCAAGGAGCAGTCGATGACCATCTCCGGCGGCAGCGCGCTGTCGAAGGAGGACATCGAGCGCATGGTCAAGGACGCCGAGGCGCACGCGAACGAGGACAAGCAGCGCCGCGAGGAGGCCGAGGCCCGCAACCAGGCGGAGAGCCTCGTCTACCAGACGGAGAAGTTCCTCGCCGACAACGCGGACAAGCTGCCCGCCGAGGGCCGCGAGGAGACCGAGAAGGCCGTCGCGGAGCTGAAGAGCGCCCTGGGCGGCACCGACGCGGCCGAGATCAAGGCCAAGACGGAGGCCGTGGCGCAGGCCAGCCAGAAGCTGGGCTCGGCGATGTACGCCCAGGCCCAGGGCGACGCCTCCTCCGCCGGTGACGCCGGCGCCTCCACCGGCCCGGACTTCACCAAGCCCGCCGCCGACGACGACGTCGTGGACGCCGAGGTCGTCGACGACGAGAAGGACAAGTGATGTCGGAGGAGACCGAGACCGCGCAGGGCCCGGTCGTCCGCGACCGCCGTCGCATCGACCCGCAGACGGGTCAGCCCCGCGAGCAGGCGCCGGCGCAGCCGGCGCCCGCCGCGGGCGGCGACGCCCCGGCGCAGCCGGCCGCCCCGAGCGTGGGCGGGCCGGACGACGGCGCCGCCGACGCGGAGCTGGAGGCCGCGCAGGCGCTGGCGGCCGAGCGCCTGGAGGAGCTGCAGCGGCTGAACGCGGAGTACGTCAACTACCGCAAGCGCGTCGACCGCGACCGCGACGTCGCGCGGGCCGCGGCGCTGTCCAGCGTCGCCGAGGCGCTGCTGCCGGTGCTGGACGACGTGCACCTGGCCCGCCAGCACGGCGACCTCACCGGGCCGTTCGCGGCGATCGCCGACAAGCTCGAGGCGACGCTGGGCAGGTTCGGCCTGGAGCGCTACGGCGAGAACGGCGAGCCGTTCGACCCGGCGGTGCACGAGGCGCTCATGCACAGCCACTCCGACGAGTACGAGGTGGCCACCTGCGTGCAGGTGCTGCAGCCGGGCTACCGCTTCGGCGAGCGGGTGCTGCGCCCGGCCCGCGTCGCGGTGGCCGACCCGCAGGGATGACCCCGGCGGCGGTCCCGGCGAGCGCGAGCACCACGAGCACGACCACGAGCACGACGAGCACGACCACGAGCACCACGACCACGAGCACCACGACCACGAGCACAGGGAGGAGGGGGCGCCGGTGAGCATGCAGGACTGGGCGGAGAAGGACTTCTACGCGGTCCTCGGCGTCTCCCACGACGCCGACGCCGCGGAGGTCAAGAAGGCCTACCGCAAGCTGGCGCGGACGCTGCACCCGGACGCCAACCCGGGTGACCCGACCGCCGAGCAGCGCTTCAAGGAGGTCGGGGAGGCGTACGCCGTCCTGTCCGACCCCGAGCAGCGCCGGCAGTACGACGGCGTGCGCGCGATGGTCGGGGGCGGTGCGCGGTTCTCGGCCCACGGCGCCGGGGGCCCCGGCACCGGGGCGGGTTTCGAGGACCTGCTCGGCGGGTTGTTCGGCCAGGGCCGCGCGCCCGGCGGGGTGCGCTTCGGCACCCCCGGCGGCGCGGGCGGCGGGGCGGGTTTCGAGGACCTGCTCGGCGGGTTGTTCGGCCAGGGCGGTGCCGGGGCCGGTGCCGGTGGCGCCGGCGGGCCCTTCGGCGGCCCGTTCGGCGGCCCGCCGCCGCCGGCGCGCGGGCAGGACCTCGAGGCCTCGGCCCGGGTCTCCTTCCGCGCCGCCCTGGAGGGCGCGACGGTCGCGCTGCGGGTCCCCGACCCGCGCGGCGGACCGGTGCGCACCGTCAACGCCCGCCTGCCGCGGGGCGTGCGCGACGGGCAGAAGGTGCGGCTGCGCGGTCAGGGCATGCCCGGCCCCGGCGGCACGGCCGGCGACCTGCTCGTCACCGTGCACGTCGAGCCGCACCCGGTCTTCCGGCGCGAGGGCGACGACCTGCGCATGACGCTGCCGGTCTCCTTCGACGAGGCGGTGCTGGGCGCGACGGTGGAGGTGCCGACCCTGGACGGCTCCACCGTCCGGGTGAAGGTGGCCCCCGGCACGCCCTCGGGGCGCACCCTGCGGCTGAAGGGCCGCGGCGTGAAGCGCTCGCGCACCGAGGACGAGGCGGGCGACCTGCTGGTCTCCGTGGAGGTCGTGGTGCCCCAGCGCGTCGACGGCGCGGTGCGCGAGGCCGTGGAGGCGTTCGCGGGGGCCACGGCCGGCGAGGACCCGCGCGCGGGCCTGGCCGAGCGGGCGCGCAGCTAGCACGAGCGGCGGCACCGGCGGCGGGACGGCGCCACCGGCCCGGCCGGTCCCCGCGGGGACCGGCGGCGGGCCGGGGCGGCGCTCGCCGCGGGTGGTCGCAGCGGTGCTCACAGGGGGTGGTCACCGGGCGGTGGCCCGCAGCCGGGAGGAGGAGGGGCGTGTACGACGACGACGCGGCGGTGTTCGTCATCTCGGTGGCGGCGGAGCTGGCGGGCATGCACCCGCAGACGCTGCGCCAGTACGACCGGCTGGGCCTCGTCTCGCCCAGCCGGGCCCGCGGCCGCGGGCGGCGGTACTCCGCGCGCGACATCGCGCAGCTGCGGGAGGTGCAGCGCCTCTCGCAGGAGGACGGCGTGAACCTCGCCGGCATCAAGCGCATCCTCGACCTGGAGAACCAGGTGACCGCGATGGGCCGGCGGATCGAGGAGCTGGAGGCGGAGGTGGCGCTGGTGCGCCAGCAGGCGCGGCGCATCTTCGCCGCGGGCGTGGCCGGCGACATCGTCGCCACCCCGGTGGGCAAGCGCCCGCCGTCCCCGCAGCGCTCCACCGCCCTGGTGGTGTGGCGCCCGGAGCGCCCCGACCGCTCAGAGCGCGCCGCGCGCTGAGGCCCCTCGGGCCGCCCGCGAGCGCACGACCGGGCCGCCGGCCGCGACCACCCGGTCGCGCCCGGCGGCCTTGGCCGCGTACAGGGCGCGGTCGGCCGCGGCCAGCAAGGAGGGCGCGTCGGCGCCGTCGGCGGGGTGCACCGCGGTGCCGATCGAGACGGTGGGGCGCACGCGGGCGCCGGCGACCCGCACCTCCAGCCGCGAGCAGGCCGCGCGCAGCTCCTCCGCGCGCGCGGCGGTCGCCTCCGCGCCCGCGCCGGGCAGCAGCACGACGAACTCCTCCCCGCCGCTGCGGGCGACCACGTCGCCGGGGCGCACCGCGGAGGACAGCGCCGCCGCGACGGCCACGAGGACCTCGTCGCCGGCGGCGTGCCCGTGGGTGTCGTTGACCGCCTTGAACCGGTCGACGTCCACCACCAGGACGCCCGCGCTCGCGCCCTCGCGCGCGCACGCCCCCAGCGCGGTGGCCATCTGCGCGTCGAGGAAGCGGCGGTTGTGCAGGCCGGTGAGCGGGTCGCGCACGGAGTCCTCGGCCAGGCGCGCGCGCAGCCGCTCGACGAGGGCGAGCTGGTCCTCCAGGTGCCGGCGGGTGCGGACCTGCTCGGTGATGTCGCGGCTGACGACCACGCGCCCCAGGGCGCGCCCGCGCTCGTCGGTCATGACGTCGACCCGCACGTCGAGGTGCACCCCGGGCAGGACCTCGGCGGTGTACCGCGCGCGCCCGCCGGGCAGGTCGGCCAGGGCGCTCGGGTGCAGCACGTCCGTCGCCGGCAGGCCGACCGGGTCCCCGGGCAGGTGCGGCAGGCCGCGGCGCAGCATGGCCCGGGCCGCGGGGTTGAGGTCGACCACGGTGCCCCCCGCGTCGACGACGACGACGGCGTCGGTGACGGTGTCCAGCACCGCCTCGCGGGCCACCGGCACCACCTGCAGCAGCCCGCGGCGCAGCACCGCGTGCGCGGCGACCAGGGCGGTGACCGTGAAGCACAGCGGGGTGGTGTCCTGACCGGCGAACAGGTCGGAGCTGCTCACGTTGACGACGTTGCCCACCAGCGGGGCGGCGGCGGCCACGAGCACGCTGGTGATCTGGTCGCGCACGAGGGCGTGCGCGCGCCACCACGCCCGCACCAGGTGGCCGGCGGAGACGGCCAGCAGCCCGTAGCACCAGGTGGTGTGCGCCCAGAACAGCGGCCCGTAGACGAACGTGAAGCGCGGCGGGTCGCCCACCTGACCGGTGTACGTGAAGAACAGGTGGTGCCACGGGTCGGTGGCCACCGCGGCCAGCACGAGCACCGGCGGGACGACGAGGCCGGCGACCTGCGGGCGCGCGGGCCGGTGGTGCGGGTCGGCGATGGTGCGCGCCAGCAGGTAGGTGGCGACCACGCAGCCCAGGACGCCGACGAACGTGGCGTACGTGGCCCCGCGCTGCACGCCCAGCGGCAGGGGCAGCTGCACGGGCGCGCTGCCGGCCGACCACAGCGCCAGGGCGGCGCACACCGCGGCCAGCGCGGTGGCGGCGGGCGTGCCGCGCCGGTGGCGCCAGGCGATGGCGGCCGCGGCGGCGTTCAGCGCGGCGGACAGGCAGAACGCCACGGCCAGCAGGTCCTGCACCACCGCCCCCTCCGCCCCGCGGCGCCCGTCGCCCCGTCCCCGCACGCATCGGCGCGCGCGGGCGCCGGCTGGAGCCCGGGCTGCGCCGGGCGGGTGGGCGCGCTGCTCAGCCGCCGGCCGCAACCACCCGGTCGCGCCCGGCGGCCTTGGCCGCGTACAGGGCGCGGTCGGCGGCGGCCAGCAAGGAGGGCGCGTCGGTGCCGTCGGCGGGGTGGACCGCGGTGCCGATGGAGACGGTGGGGCGCACGCCCGCCCCGCGGGGGACGGGCACGCACAGCCGGGCGCAGGCCGCGCGCAGCTCCTCCGCGCGCGCGGCGGTCGCCTCCGCGCCCGCGCCGGGCAGCAGCACGACGAACTCCTCCCCGCCGCTGCGGGCGACCACGTCGCCGGGGCGCGCGCCGTCGGCCAGCGCACCGGCGACGGCCACGAGGACCTCGTCGCCGGCGGCGTGCCCGTGGGTGTCGTTGACCACCTTGAACCGGTCCACGTCGAGCAGGAGCAGCCCGGCGCCCGGGGCGCGCCCCGCGGGCGGCTGCGCCCCCAGCTCGGCGGCCAGCGCGGCGTCGAGGAAGCGGCGGTTGTGCAGGCCGGTGAGCGGGTCGCGCACGGAGTCCTCGGCCAGCTGCGCGCGCAGCCGCTCCACGAGGGCGAGCTGGTCCTCCAGGTGCCGGCGGGTCTCGACCTCCTCGGTGGTGTCGCGGCAGACGACGACGCGGCCCAGGTCGCGGCCTCGCTCGTCGCGCAGGAGGGTCACGCGCACGTCGAGGTGCAGCCCGGGGCGGACCTCCACGGTGTGCTGACCGTGCCCGCCGGGCGGGTCGGCCAGGGCGCGCGCGTGCAGCGAGGAGGCCGGCAGCCCGACCGGGTCGCCGGTCAGCCCGGGCACGGCCCGGCGCAGCAGCTCGCGGCCGGCGGGGTTGACGTCGACCACCGTGCCCCCGGCGTCGACGACGACGACGGCGTCGGAGACGGTGTCGAGCACGACCTCGCGCGCCACGGGCACGACCCGCAGGAACCCCTTGTGCAGCACGGCGTGCGCGTCCACCAGGGCGGTGACGGTGAAGAACAGCGGTGTGATGTCCTGCCCGGCGAACAGCTGCGGGTTGGCGATGCTGATGACGTTGCCCACCAGCGGGACCGCGGCGGCCAGCAGCAGGCTGGTGATCTGGCTGCGCACCACGGGGTGGGCGCGCCACCACGCGCGCACCAGGTGGCCGGCGGAGACCAGGAGCACCGCGTAGCACCAGGCGGTGTGCGCCCAGAACAGCGGCCCGTAGACCACGGAGAAGTGCGGCGGGTCCCCGCCGAAGCTCGTGGAGGTGAAGAACAGGTGGTGCCAGGGGTCGGTGGCCACCGCGGCGAGCACCAGCACCGGGGGCACCACCAGCGCCGCGACCCGACGGCGCGCGGGGCGGTGGTGCGGGTCGGCCACGGTGCGGGCCAGCAGGTGCAGGCCCACGACGCTGCCCAGCACGCCGGCGATGGTCAGCACGGTGGCGGCGTGGCGCAGCTCCTGCGGCAGGACCAGGTGCACCGGGCCGTTGCCGGCCGACCACAGGGTCAGCGCGGCGCAGGTGCCGGCCAGGGCGGTGGCCGCCGGGGTGGCGCGGCGGTGGCGCCAGGCGATGAGGGCGGTGACGGCGCTCAGGGCGGCCGAGACGCAGAAGGCGACGACGAGCAGGCCTTGCACCGCCACCTCCCCGCTCGACGCGGGGCCCGGTGCCCCGCCGTGGACGGCATCGGCGTCCCGGCACCGGCGCTGGAGGCGGGCTGCGCCGTCCGGGTGGGACCGTACCGCCCGCCCGCCGCAGCCCGCCGCCCGCTCACTCGGGGCGCGCCGGGTCCTCCTCGGGCACCAGCTCGGACACCGGCCGCGGCGCGCGCCGCGCCCAGGCGAAGAAGAGCGCACCGACGACGAGCATGGGGCCGCCGGTCCACAGGTTGATGCTGATGCCCGCCGCCTGCGCGCGGTCCTGCTCGCCGTTGAGGGCGCCGAGCACGAGCAGCACGGCGCCGTAGACGACGAACACGGTGCCGATGATGTTGCGCAGGTCGAAGCGGCGCGCGAAGCGCACCGCGCGGCGGTCGGCCTCGCTCAGGCCGGACAGGTCCTCGCTCACGACGTCTCCTCGGGGGTGGTGCGGGGGGTGCGGGGGCCGCGGGGGCCGGGGGTCACAGGAACGGCAGGTAGAGCACGACGCACAGCACCAGCGCGACCGCGCCGAGCAGGGCGGGGGAGCGGTACCAGGCGGCGTCGCCGGCCACGTGGTCGCCGCGCACGTCGATGGTGCCCACGCCCTGCACGAGGCCGCGCAGCTCCCCCTCGGGCTTGGCCCGGGTGAAGGAGGAGACGAGGACGGCGACCACGACGACCGAGACGAAGCTCCAGATCGAGCCCCACATGGTCTCGGCGAGGTCGGAGTTGAACTCCAGGACACCGGCCGTGTACAGCACGTAGATCGTCACGGGCACCACCAGGCCCACCAGGTAGGACCACAGGCCGGCTGCGGGCGTGATGCGCTTGAAGAGCAGGCCCATGAGGAAGACCGCGAAGACGGGCGCGTTGAAGAACGAGAAGAGAGCCTGCATGTAGTTCATGATGTTGCTGAACCCGGCGGCGATGAAGGCGGTGGAGACGCCGATGAGCACGCCCGCGACGGTGACGATGCGCCCGACCTTGAGGTAGTACCCGTCCGGCATGCCGGGCTTCACGTAGTCCTGCCACAGGTCGTAGGTGAAGACCGTGTTGAAGCTGGAGACGTTGGCGGCCATGCCGGCCATGAAGGCGGCCAGCAGGCCGGTGACGGCCACGCCGAGCACGCCCGAGGGCAGGTACTCGTTGATGAGCGCGGGGATGGCGTCGTTGTACGTGGGCCCGCCCGCGGAGCCCAGGCCCTGCACGGTCACCACGGCGATCATGCCGGGGACGATGATGACGAACGGGATGAACAGCTTCGGGAACGCCGCGATGAGCGGGGTGCGCCGGGCGGCGGACATGTTGCGCGCGGACAGCGCGCGCTGCACCTCGGCGAAGTTGGTCGTCCAGTAGCCGAAGCTGACGACGAAGCCCAGGCCGAGCACCAGGCCGAGCCAGTCGGCGCCGATGGGGTTGGTGACGTCGCCGATGCCGGTGCCCACCCAGGTGTGCAGGTGGCCCTCGCCGGGGCCGGCGCCGATGCGCTCCTTGAGCCCGTCCCAGCCGCCGACGGCCCTCAGGCCCACCACGGTCAGCGGGATCAGGCCCGCGGCGATGACGAAGAACTGCAGCACCTCGGTGTAGATGGCGCTGGAGAGGCCGCCGAGGGTGATGTACGCCAGGACGAACACGGCCGAGACGAGGATGGCGAACCACGAGGGCCAGCCGAGCAGGGCCTCGATGACCAGCGACATCGCGTACAGGTTGATGCCGGCGATGAGCAAGCTGGAGACGGAGAACGCCAGGGCGTTGGCCACGTGCGCGCCCGGGCCGAAGCGGCGGCGCATGTACTCCGGGACGCTGCGGACCTTCGAGCCGTAGTAGAACGGCATCATCACCAGGCCCAGGAACACCATGGCCGGCACGGCGCCGATCCAGTAGTAGTGCATCGTGGCGATGCCGTACTGGGCGCCGTTGGCGGCCATGCCGAGGATCTCGGTGGCGCCGAGGTTGGCGGAGACGAACGCCAGGCCGGTCATCCAGGCGGGCATGGAGCGCCCGGAGAGCAGGAAGTCCAGGCTGGTGCGCACCTGGCGCCGGGCGATGAGCCCGATGCCCAGGACGACGGCGAAGTAGAACAGGAGCAGGGCGTAGTCGACCGCCCCCATGTCGAGCCGGAGATCGGCTGCGGTGCGCATGCGGGGCCTTCCGCGGGGTTCGGGACGGCCCGCGGATGGCGCGGGCCGGAAGTTACCCGAACACATTACCCGCGTCGGCGCGGCCCCCCGTCCCCACCCGCGCGACGGGCGGGGACGGGGGCCGCCCGGCTCAGGCGCCCAGGGCCTGCGCGAAGAGCGGCACCGCGTTGTCCAGGGCGTAGCCGAAGCCGAGGGTGGTGCCGCTGGAGAAGGCCGACACCAGCGTCTGGTCGTCCAGGACGACCACGCGCCCCTCGCGCGCGGCCGGCAGGGACTGCACCACCGGGTCGGCGGTGATCTCCGCGGCTGAGGCGCCGATGGGGAAGAGGACCACGAGGTCGGCGTCGAGCAGGGCGAGCTGCTCGGCCGAGAGCGAGACCGAGAAGCTGCCGGAGGCCAGCTCCTGCACGGCCGGGTTCTGCGTGAAGCCCAGCGCGGTCATGAAGTCCACCCGGCCGTCGCCCTCGACGTAGGCGCCCCAGCCGCCGGCGTAGTAGGTGCCCACGGTGACCGTCCTGCCGGCGAAGGCGGGGTTGGCCGCGGCGACCTCCTCGAAGCGGGCCCGCAGGTCGGCGACGAGCCGCTCGCCGTCGGCCTCCTTGCCCAGCGCGGCGGCCACGAGCGCCACCTGGTCCTGCCAGGAGGTGCCGTAGGGGATGGTCGTGCCCGGCGGGGGGCCGACGGTGGCGGCGATGGCCGAGAGGTCCTCGTTCTTCGCCGCGTCGTTGTCGCTGCGGGTGTTGAGCACCAGGTCCGGCCGCAGGGCGGCGACCGCCTCGTAGCTCAGCTCCAGCGTGCCGAGCTGCTCGGGGCTCTGCGTGACGAGGTCCGCGGCCCACGGGCCCACGCCGTCGCCGCCGAAGGCCAGCCAGTCGGAGGTGCCGACGACCTGGGTGCCCAGCGCCAGGCACGTCTCGGCGTCGCCCCAGCCCAGCGCCACGACGCGCTCGGCGTCCGCGGGCACCTCGACCGCCCCGAAGAGCGTCTCCACCGTGCGCGGGCCGGCGCCGCCGGCGGTCCCGGTCGCGGTGGCGGCGCCGGTGCCCCCCTCCGAGCCGGAGGAGCACGCGGCGAGCGCCGACAGCCCGGCGAGCGAGGCGCCGGTGAGCAGCGAGCGGCGGGACGGCAGGGACACGGGTGCTCCGATCTGGTGAGGGAAGGCTCACCGTACCGGGTGGACCGTACCGGAGCGGGGCGGTGCCGCGCACCGGTCCCGGGCGCGGCGCCGGGGGCGCGCCCGCCCGTCGCTCACAGCCACTTCTTGGCGCGCAGCGTCAGGTACAGCGCCGTGCACGTCGTCACGATGACGGCCAGCACCACGAAGTAGCCGTAGCGGGTGTGCAGCTCGGGCATGTTGTCGAAGTTCATGCCGTAGATGCCGGCGATCGCGGTGGGCACCAGCGCGATCGCCGCCCAGGCCGAGATGCGGCGCATGTCCTCGTTCTGCTGGGTGCTGACGCGGTTCTGCCGCACCCCGACCTGGGTCAGGTGCGCCTGCAGCACGGCCGTGAGCAGCTGGTCGTCGCGGTCGATCGCGTCGGCGGCGCGCAGCAGGTGGTCGAGCACGTCGCGGTAGTGCTCGCGCCGGTCCTGCGCGGCGTGGGCGGGCCGCCCCTCCACGAGCTCCTGCACGGGCGCGATGAGCGGCAGCACGGCCCGGCGGAACTCCAGCACCTCGCGCTTGAGCTTGTAGATGCGCTCGGAGTGGTCCTGCTCGCCGCCGCCGAAGACCTTCTCCTCGATCTCCTCCACGTCCACGGCGATGGAGCGCACCACCTCGGTGTAACCGTCCACGACGCGGTCGAGCAGCAGGTGCAGCACGTGCCCGGGGGTCCGGGCCGCGCCCGGCCCGCCCGCGAGGTCGTCGACCTCGGCGCGCACGTCGGCGACCGCGCGGGACTCGCCGTGGCGCACGGTGATCAGGAAGTCCTCGCCGAGGAAGACGGCGACCTCGCTGACGTCGACGACCTCCTCGTGGTCGACGTAGCGCACCGGCTTGAGCACGGCGAAGGTCAGCCCGGGGTACTGCTCCAGCTTGGGGCGCTGGTGGGCGTCGACGGCGTCCTCCACGGCCAGCTCCGGCAGGTCGAAGAGGCGCTGCAGGCGGGCCACGTGGCCCGCGTCGGTGCCCTGCAGCCCGATCCACAGGAAGCCGCCGCCGGCGCGCGCCGCCGCCAGCGCGGCGGCGGGCTCCTCCACCGGCTGCGGCGGGCCCCCGGGCACGTACAGCTCGCAGCGCACCACCGGCAGCCCCGACAGGTCCGACACGTCGCTCGAGCCGGTGGCGGCGCGCGCACCCGGGGTGCTCGCGCGGTGCTGGGCGTGCGGCTGGGACGGCACGGGCGACCTCCTGCGACGACGTGGCGAGCCTCCAGTGCACCACCCGTGCGCGCGGTGGGCGCCGACGGGTGCGGCGCGGCCGGCGGGTGGGCGCGCTGCGGGAACACCCGGCCCGGACCGGTGTTGAACCCGGTGAACGTCGATCCCCCCACCTGAGGAGAGCACCGTGAGCGAGAGCACCGCGAGCCCGCAGTGGCGCGTCGTCGTCGCCGCCGACGAGGCCGGCTTGTCCTACAAGGAGGCCATCAAGGCGGACCTACTGAAGGACCCGCGCGTGAAGGAGGTCATCGACGTCGGCGTGAAGGCCGATGAGGACACCGCCTACCCGCACGTGGCCGTGGCCGGGGCGCGCAAGATCGCCGCCGGGGAGGCGGACCGGGGCATCTTCGTGTGCGGCACCGGCATGGGGGTGGCCATCGCGGCGAACAAGGTCAAGGGCATCCGCGCCTCGACCGCGCACGACTCCTTCTCGGTCGAGCGCCTGGTGCTCAGCAACGACGCGCAGGTGCTCACCCTGGGTGAGCGCGTGATCGGGCGGGAGCTGGCCCGGCGCCTGGCCAAGGAGTTCCTCGGCTACGTCTTCGACCCGGCCAGCGCCTCGAAGGCGAAGGTGGACGCGATCTGCGGGTACGAGACCGACGCCGACGCGGACGCCAGCGCCCTGAGCTGACGGTCACCCGCTCCACCGCTACCCCCGGAGACCACGCCCCATGACCAGCCGTCCACGCCCGCTCGTCGGGGTCAGCCTGAAGATGTACTTCTCGCTGGCCCGCACGCGCAGCTACCTCGCCGACGTCGCGGCCCTGGGCCCCGAGGTCGCGGCGAGCGGCGTGGACGCGTTCGTCATCCCCGACTTCCTGAGCATCACCACCGCCGTGGACCTGCTGCGCGGCACGCCCGTGGCGGTCGGCGCCCAGGACGCCTCCTGGGAGGACTTCGGGGCCCTGACGGGCGAGGTCTCCCCCGCCGCGCTGCGCGAGGCGGGGGTGCGCATCGTCGAGATCGGCCACGCCGAGCGCCGCCGCATGTTCGCCGAGGACGACATCGTCACCGCCCGCAAGGCCGCCGCGGCGGCCCGCAACGGGCTCGTGCCCCTGGTGTGCATCGGCGAGAACGTGCGCATCGACGTCGAGGACGCCGCGCGCACCACGATCACGCAGGTGCTCGCCGCGCTGGAGGACGTGCCCTCCGACGCGGAGGTCGCCGTCGGCTACGAGCCGAACTGGGCGATCGGGCAGACCGAGCCCGCCCCGCCCGAGCACGTCGTGGGCGTCACCACGCGCCTGCGCGACGCCCTGTCGCACCGCTCGGGCACGACCCGGGTCCTGTACGGCGGCAGCGCCGGGCCCGGGCTGTTCACGCAGGTCGCCGACGGCGTGGACGGCCTGTTCCTGGGCCGCTTCGCGCACGACGTGGCCAACTTCCGCGCCGTGGTGCAGGAGATCGCCGACCTCCGCGGCACCGCGGACCCCCTCCCCGGCGCGCCCGGCGACGAGCTCGCCTGAGCCCGCCCGCGCCGACACCGACCCCAGACACCGGAGGACCCCCGTGCCCACCGCACCCCGCACCGACAAGATCACCCGCGTCGCCCAGATCGGCACCGGCTACATGGGCGGCGGCATCGCCCAGTCGCTGGCGCTGGCCGGCAACGACGTGTGGCTGGCCGACGCCGACAAGGAGTCGACCGACCGCAACTACGAGCGCCTGCTGAAGGAGTCCGAGCTCTTCGAGGCGCAGGGCCTCTTCGCCCCGGGCAGCACCGAGGTCCTCAAGGAGAAGTTCCACCCGGCCGCCTCCATCGAGGAGGCCGTCGCCGACGTGCACTTCGTCGAGGAGGCCGTCTTCGAGGACCCGACCGTCAAGAAGGACGTGCTCTCGCGCGTCGAGCGCGCCGTGACCCCGGGCACCATCGTGGGCACCAACACCTCCACCATCCCGGTGAAGGTGCTCGCCGAGGCCTTCCAGGACGCCTCCCTGTTCCTGACCGTGCACTTCTCCAACCCCGCCCCGTTCATCCCGGGCGTGGAGCTGGTGACCGGCGAGGCCACCGACCCCGCCGTGCTGCCGCTGATCGACGAGCTGCTCACCCGCGCCGGCCGCAAGGGCGCGCAGGTCAAGGACGTGCCCGGCTTCGTGCTCAACCGCCTGCAGTACGTGCTGCTGAAGGAGGCCATGACCGTCGTCGAGGAGGGCGTGGCCACCGCCGCGGACGTCGACACCATCGTCTCGACCACCTTCGGCTTCCGCCTGCCGTTCTTCGGCCCGTTCGCCATCGCCGACATGGCCGGCCTGGACGTGTACGCCAAGGGCTTCAAGGTCCTCGAGGGCCACTTCGGCGAGCGCCTGTCCGCGCCGCAGAACCTGCTCGACCTGGTCGAGCAGGGCAAGTTCGGCACCAAGACCGGCTCCGGGTTCCTGGAGCTGGAGCCGGAGAAGCTGGCCGCGCTCATCGACTACCGCAACAAGGCGTACCAGAAGATGGGCGAGCTGCTCGCCGAGCTGGGGCCGTCGCCGCTGGCCGAGTGAGCCGCCCTGCCGCCACCCGGCGCTGAACCCGCGCGGCGCCTGCCCCGTTCCACGGGGCAGGCGCCGCTGCGCGCGCCACCGCCGAGGACGGGAGACCACCGTGGACCGCACCCGCCGACCCCGCACCCCGCTCAGCCGGCGCGGCGCCCTGGGCGCGGGCCTGGCCGGCGGTGCGCTGCTGGCCGGGTGCGCCCCCGGGCAGGAGGAGCAGCCGGCGGCCCCCTCGCCGACGGGCACCGGCACCCCCAGCGCCCCGGCGCCCGCACCGGCCGACGGCGCCGACCCGGCCGCGGGCACGTGGGAGTCGGGCACGGGCACGGCCCTGACGACGCTGTCGGCCGTGCCGGTCGGCTCGGCCGTGGTGCTCGAGGACGGCTCGGGCGTGCCCGTGGTCGTCGCCCAGCCGGAGGCCGGGCGGGTCGTGGCCTTCGGCGCGCGCTGCCCGCACCAGGGCTGCGCCGTGGTCGTCGAGGGCGCCGAGCTCAGCTGCCCGTGCCACTACTCGCGCTTCGAGAGCGCCACCGGCGCGCTGCTGGAGGGCCCGGCCACCGAGGGGCTGACCCCCTACCCCGTCGTCGTCTCCGGTCAGGACGTGCTGGCCTCCGACGCCTGAGCGCAGCGCCCGCCGCCGGGCGTCCGCCCGTCCACCAGCGCCGCGGCGCGCGCCGGCGCCACCCCCAGGCGCAGCAGCTGCGCGTGCAGCACGGCGCGGCCGTCCCGGGGCGCGGCGCCGCGGGCGGAGGCGGGCGGCGCGGGCGGCTCGGGCGGCGCCGGCGGCGGTGCGGCGGCGGCCCGCGCGGCCGCGGTCGCCGGCGCCTCCAGGCGGGCCACGGCCCGGCCGGTGGCCTCCAGCACGCCGAGGACCGCCGGGCCGCCCAGCTGCGCCAGCGCACCGGCCGGCCCGTCCAGGGCCAGGCAGCCGGTGACCGCGGAGACGGGACCGGAGTCGTCGACGAGGGGCACGGCCACCACGACGCCGTACCGGCCGCGCAGGCGCCGGTGCTCCTCGTGCGTCAGCCCCTGGCGGACGTCGGCGGGCAGGCGCTGCCAGCCGGCGGCGTCGACGTCGCCGAGGGCCGCGTCGGCGGCGGCGAGGTCCTCGGCCACGACCCGCCCCTCGGCCACGCACCGGCCGATCACGCCCTTGCCGGGCGCCCACGCGGTGCCCGAGGCCACCGGGCGGGGGGGGGGGGGGGGGGGGGGGGGGGGGGGGGGGGGGGGGGGGGGGGGGGGGGGGGGGGGGGGGGGGGGGGGGGGGGGGGGGGGGGGGGGGGGGGGGGGGGGG
>NZ_JBJLRD010000033.1:0-48164 GCF_050871305.1 Kineococcus gypseus
GTGAGCGCCTGGAGGTGAGCGAGCGCTGGCCGATCCACCGCAAGGCGCCCAGCTTCGATCAGCTGGAGTCCAAGACGCAGATGTTCGAGACCGGCATCAAGGTCATCGACCTGCTGACCCCGTACGTGCAGGGCGGCAAGATCGGCCTGTTCGGCGGGGCCGGGGTGGGCAAGACGGTGCTGATCCAGGAGATGATCCAGCGCGTGGCGCAGAACCACGGCGGTGTCTCCGTCTTCGCCGGCGTCGGCGAGCGCACCCGGGAGGGCAACGACCTGATCGCCGAGATGGCCGAGGCCGGTGTCTTCGACAAGACCGCGCTGGTCTTCGGGCAGATGGACGAGCCGCCGGGCACGCGCCTGCGCGTGGCGCTGTCCGCGTTGACGATGGCGGAGTACTTCCGCGACGTGCAGAAGCAGGACGTGCTGCTGTTCATCGACAACATCTTCCGCTTCACCCAGGCCGGTTCGGAGGTCTCCACGCTGCTGGGGCGCATGCCCTCGGCGGTGGGTTACCAGCCCACCCTGGCCGATGAGATGGGCGTGCTGCAGGAGCGCATCACCTCCACCCGCGGCCACTCGATCACCTCGCTGCAGGCGATCTACGTGCCGGCCGACGACTACACCGACCCCGCGCCGGCCACGACGTTCGCGCACCTGGACGCGACCACGGAGCTCTCCCGCGAGATCGCCTCGCGGGGCCTGTACCCGGCGGTGGACCCGCTGGCCTCCACCAGCCGGATCCTGGACCCGCTGTACATCTCGCGCGATCACTACGAGACCGCGGTGCGCGTGAAGCAGATCCTGCAGCGCAACAAGGAGCTGCAGGACATCATCGCGATCCTGGGTGTGGACGAGCTGAGCGAGGAGGACAAGCTGACCGTCTCGCGGGCGCGGCGCATCCAGCAGTTCCTGTCGCAGAACACGTACATGGCCGAGAAGTTCACCGGGGTGGCCGGCTCGACGGTGCCGTTGAAGGAGACGATCGAGGGCTTCTCGAAGATCGCCGACGGGGAGCTGGACCACGTGGCGGAGCAGGCGTTCTTCAACGTCGGTGGCCTGGAGGACGTCGAGCGCAACTGGGCCCGCATCCAGAAGGAGACCGGCAACTGACGTCCCCGCGGCGCCAGCGGTCCCGGTAGTCCACGACAGCAGCAGAACAGGAGCGCGACGTGCCCTTGCAGGTCGATCTGGTGGCCGCCGACCGGACCGTGTGGTCCGGGGAGGCGACGCTGGTGCGCGCCCGCACCAGCGACGGCGACATCGGCATCATGGCCGGGCACCAGCCGGTGCTGGCCGTCCTGGCCGACGGCGAGGTGTCCGTCACCGGCACCGGCGGTGACGGCGTCACCGTGCGGGTGGACGGCGGGTTCTTCTCCGTCGACTCCGACCGGGTGACGATCGTGGCCGAGACGGTGCACGAGGGCACCGGCCCGGCCGGCGGCACCCGCTGACCGAGCGGGTCGGGGGGGCCTGACCGCGTGCGCGAGCTGCTGCTGTCGCTGGAGGTCGCGGGCGCCTGCGCCCTCGTGGCGCTGCTCCTGCTGCTGCTGCTCGTGCTGCGCCGGCGCCGCCTGACTGGGCGCCTGGGCACCTTCGACTGCTCGCTGCGCCACCCCGGGTCCCGCCGCTGGGCCCTCGGGGTGGCGCGGTACGAGACCGACCGCCTCGACTGGTACCGCACCTTCTCGCTGTCGCCACGCCCCTCGCGCACCTTCGCGCGGGGGGCGCTCGACGTCACGCGCCGGCGCGACGCCGAGGGTTCCGAGCGCCTGGCCGTGCAGCCCGGCGCGCTCGTCGTGGAGTGCCGGCACGCCGGCGACCCGCTGGAGCTGGCCATGGGCGCGGACGCCTACACCGGCTTCGCCTCCTGGCTGGAGTCCGCCCCGCCCGGTCAGAACGTCAACGTGGCCTGAGCGCGGCGCACCCGCGTCCCGGCGGTTCGCCGGGCCGTCGGCGGGGTCAGCGGTTAGCGTGACCGGGCCCGCCCAGGGGCGCCCCACCGACGGGTCGAGACCGACGGCCCGCCCCGAGCGACCGGAGCTCCCGTGACCGCACCCCGCCCCACGCCGCAGACGTCCCGCCGCGCCCTGCTGGGCGCCGGCGCCGGCCTGGCCGCCGGCGCCGGCCTGAGCGCCTGCAGCGGCTTCTCGACCGGCTCCGACGAGGCCCCCTCCGGCTCATCCGAGGAGCTGACCATGATCACCTGGGCGAGCGACGCCGAGCAGCCCGCCTTCCAGGCGCTCGTGGACAGCTTCGTCGCCCAGGGCGGGCCGCCGGTGCGGCTGCAGGTGGTGCCCTACTCGGAGGTGCTCACCGCCGTCGACACGGCCCTGCGCACCGACAGCCCGCCGGACCTCTTCCGCGTCAGCTACACCGACGTGGCCGCCTACCGCGCCCAGGGCGTGCTGGCCGACCTGCCCGACGCCGCCGCGCTGGAGCCGGCGTTCCTGCCGGCCTTCTGGAGCGCCGTCACCGACGAGGCGGGCACCTTCGGCATCCCGCACCACACCGACACCTCCATGGTGCTGCTCAACGACGAGGCCGTCGCCTCGGCCGGGCTGACCCTGCCCTCGCGCCTGGAGGACGCCTGGACGTGGGAGCAGTTCGCCGACGCGCTGCAGCGGGTGCGCCCGACGCGGGCGGACACCTACGCCGTGGCCGTGAACTGGCAGAACGCCGGCGCCTTCCGCTGGCTGAACTTCGTCGACCAGGCCGGCGGGCGCCTGCTCACCGAGGACCTCACCGGCGTCGTCGAGGACGACCCGGGGGCGCTGCGCGCCCTGACGTACACCCGCGACCTCTTCCGGGCGGGCCTGACCCCGCCGAACGCCAACGCCCGCGGGCAGGGCGCCAGCGACCTCTTCCTCAACCAGACCGTCGCCACGTGCTTCGCCGGCGACTTCCTGCTCACCGAGATCGAGGGCGGCGGCTTCCCCTACTCGGCCACCTTCCTGCCGCGCGACGTCAACGCCTCGGCCGACCTGGGCGGCAACGCGATCGTGGCGGTGCAGGACAGCAGCAGGCGCGCCGCCGCCCTGGACTTCCTGACGCACTGCGCGCAGGCCGAGCAGGTCGGCGCCTTCTGCGCGGCCGCCACCGTGCTGCCCACCCGCAACGACGTGGACGCGAGCTCCCTGCAGTGGAGCGTGCGCCCGGACCTGATGCAGCTGTACGTCGAGCAGGCGCGCGCCATCCGCACCCCGCTCGTCGAGCAGGTCGTCGTGCCCAGCTTCAGCGCCGTCAACGCGCAGCTGCGCGACCGCCTCGACGAGGCCTTCCTCGGCTCCGACGACGACCGCACGGCCCTGCGCCGCATCACCGACGGGGTGGCGTCGGTGGTCGGCGCGTGAGCGCCACCGGCACCACGACCGCCCGGGCGCCCTCGCGCCCCCCGGCGCGCGCCGCGCGCGCCCGCCGGCCCGTGCGCCGCTGGGCGACGTCGTACGCGCTGCTGGCCCCGGCGCTGGTGCTCTTCGGGGTGTTCGTGCTGTACCCGCTGGTGCAGGCGGTGCGCATCTCGCTGACGGACTCCACCGGCATCGGCCAGGCGCGCTTCACCGGCCTGGACAACTACGCGCGCATGCTCGCCGACCCGGTCTTCTGGCGCGCCGCGGGCAACACCGGCCTGCTGGCCCTGGTCTCCGTGCCCAGCAGCGTGGCCGCCGGCTTCGGCGTGGCCCTGCTGCTGCGCGACCGGCTGCCGGCCCGCGGCCTCTTCCGGGCCCTCTTCCTGGCCCCGTACGTGCTCTCCGGCGTCGTGGTCGCCATGGCCGGGCGGTGGATCTTCGACCAGAACGTCGGCGTCGTCGACCGCACCCTCACCTCGCTGGGGCTGCCCGCCCCCGACTGGCAGTCCGACGGGCCCGCCGCGGCCCTGGCGGTCTTCCTCGTGCTGTTCTGGGCCCGCACCGGCCTGGTGGTGGTGCTCTACCTCAGCGCGCTGCAGGGCATCGACCGCGACGTGCTGGAGGCCGCCGAGCTGGACGGCGCCTCGCGCGGGCAGCGGCTGCGGCACGTGACGTGGCCGCTGCTGCGCCCGACGACCTTCTTCGTCGTCGTGCTCATGGTGGTCGAGGTGTTCCAGACCTTCGACGTGGTGCGGGTGATGACCGGCGGCGGCCCGGCCGGCGCCACGGAGATCCTCGTGACCTACGCCTACGCGCAGGGCTTCCAGGCGCGCGCCGAGGGCTACGGCTCGGCCATCGGCGTGGTCGTCTTCGCCGTCATCCTCGTGGCGACGGTGCTCTCCTGGCGCGCCCAGCGCGCCGCGGAGGAGGTCGCGTGAGCGCCCCGGCGCGCGGCGCGGCACCCGGCGCCCCGCCCGCCCCGCCCGCCGCGCGCGGGCCGCGCCGCCCGCGCGGGCGGGCCCGGCTGCTGGTCGTGCTCGTGCTGGCGGCGGTGTGGGTCTTCCCGCTGTACTGGATGGTCGTCACCGCCCTGTCCTCGCGCGCGGACCTGGCCACCGGGCGGGTGGGCCTGGTGCCCACCGGCGTGGACCTGAGCGCCTTCCGGCGCGTGCTGGTGGACTTCCCGCTGCTGCAGTGGGTCTCGAACTCCGCGGCCATCGCGGTGGTGGCGGTGGTGCTCACCGTCGTCGTGGACGTGCTGGCCGGCTACGTGCTCGCCAAGCACCGCTTCCCGGGCCGCTCGGTGGTCTTCTTCTGCATCGTCGCCACGCTCATGATCCCGGTGCAGACGCTGCTCGTGCCGCAGTTCGACCTCGTCAACGACCTGGGCTGGATCAACTCGTACTGGGCGGTCATCGTGCCGCGCTCGGCCGAGGCGTTCGGCGTCTTCCTGGCCCGGCAGTACTTCCTGTCGCTGCCCGACGAGCTGATCGAGGCGGCCCAGCTCGACGGCGCCGGGCAGCTGCGCACCCTGGTGTCCATCGTGCTGCCGCTGGCGCGCCCGCTCGTGGCGGTGCTCGTGGTGATGACCTTCGTCTACCGCTGGAACGAGTTCGCCTGGCCGCTGGTGGCGCTGCGCGAGCCGGCGCTGTACACCCTGCCGGTGGGGCTGTCGTTCCTGCAGAGCCAGTACTCGACCGACTACCCGGCCCTCATGGCGGGGGCGCTGATCTCCGCCCTGCCGGTGCTGGTGCTCTTCGGCCTGGCGCAGCGGCAGTTCGTCGCGGGGCTCGCGCGCAGCGGCCTGCGCTGAGCGGGGCCCCGCGCCGGGCGGGCGGCTAGGGCAGGCGCTGCAGCACCGCGTTGGAGGTGACCAGCCGCACCCCCGCAGCGGCCACCGCCGCGTCGCCCGGGGCGCCCGGCTCGTGCGGCGTGCCGCCCAGCCACGCCCACGCCGCCGGGGTGCGCCCGCACACCCGCTCCAGGCGCGCCAGCGGCTCGAGCACCTCGCGCTCGACGTCGCCGGGCGTGCGCACGGCGGCGCTCGCGGCGTGCGTGGCGGTGTGCCCGCACACCTCGTGCACCTCGGCCAGCGCCGCGAGGTCGTCCCACGTCATCGCCAGCCGCTCGCCCTCGCGCGCGTCGAGCACGCCGTAGGAGTGGCGCACGGCGAAGTCGCGCTGGCCGGTGGCCGGGGCGTCCAGGAACGCCGTGGGCGGGTAGAACCAGCCCACCAGCCCCGTCTCGGCCAGCAGGGGGGCGGCCACGTCCACGGCCGAGGCGAAGCCGTCGTAGAAGGCCGGCACGATGCCGGGGCGCTCGCTGCGCCAGCGCCCGGTGTCCAGGAAGGCGTGCACGTCGTCGGCGGTGACCGGGTCGAAGCGCTCGGCGTACCAGGTCAGCTCCGCGCGCAGCTGCTCGCGCCCGGCGCGCGGGGTGTCGTGGTGGTTGACCACCCGCAGCAGCCGCCCGCCGGCCAGGGCGTCGTGCACCCGGCGGGCCTCGGCGCGCCGCTGCGGCCACGACGGGCGCACCCACCCGTCGGGGCGCCAGGCCGCCAGGGACGGTGCCGGCGCGCCCGGCGGCAGCGGCGGGGGCGCCGGCGCCGGCACGGGGCGCAGGTCCAGGTCGGCCAGGACCGCCAGCGCGTCCTGCACGGTCACGTCCGGGTCCGCGGCGGCCAGTACCTCCCAGCAGCGCGCCAGGCGCCGCGCCAGCAGCGCCGCGCCCGGCTCGGCGCCCGGTCGCGCGCCCGGTCGCGCTTCCGGCTCGCCCGCCGCCGCGCCGCGGCCCGGCGCGTCCTCCAGCGCCAGGACCATGCCCACCCCGGCGCGCTCCTCGTCCTCGGCGGCCAGGGCGCGCGCGGCGTCGACGACCTGCCGGGGGGTGGGCAGCGCGTCGTCCGGTGCCGTGCTCACGGGCGCCCGCCCGGCCCGGCGAGCAGCTGGCGCGCCAGCCCGGCCTCCTCGGGGAAGACCATCACGCGCGGGCCCTCCGTGGTGGGGGCCAGCGTGGCGCGGATGCCGGCGTCCTGCAGCGTGCGCCGCTGCACCTCCGCCTCCACGAACGTGGCCGGTGCGGAGACCACCTCCAGCAGGCCGTACTCGCTGCTGCTGCCGCTGGTGGGGCGCCGCTCCACCAGCGAGCGGCCGTGCGAGAACGTCCAGCGCAGCAGCAGCACCAGCACGCCCACGACGAGCAGCGCGACGACGGGTCCCACCGCGTAGTAGTAGCCGCTGAAGGTCACGCCCCCAGTGTCCCCGCCCTGTCCAGCACCTCCGGCCGGCACCCCCGGCCCGGCCGGTGCCCGGCAGGTCACCGTTCGGTGAAGGACGCGTCGACCCTCGCCGATCGACTGCGATGAGTGGCAGAGTCGGAACACAGGGTGTCCCGGACGATCGGAGCGCGGTGCAACCGGACGGCGGGCCCCTGCGTCCCAGCCGGTGACCACGACCGGCGTCCTCGGGGGAGGAACACATGGCGATCCAGGTCGCAGCGAGACCGGCGGTGCCCAGCGCCGCGGACGACGTGGCGGCGCGACGCGCCGCCCGGGCGGCACCACCGGGCGGTGCCAGCGCCGTCGAGGAGGAGCCCGGCAGGCTGGTGCGGGTCTCCGGCCGCCTCGACGTGCACTCCGTGCCGGAGGTGAGGGCGGCCCTGCACGGGGCCGTCGACCGCGGCAGCGGGGCCCTGGTGGTGAGCCTGGACGGGGTCGTCGTCGCCGACGCCACCGGCCTGGGCGTGCTGCTCGGGGCGCACCGGCGGGCCCAGCGCGCCGGGCGCGAGATGGTGCTGCGCGACGTGCCGCGCCCGGCGCTGCGGCTGGTGCGCGTCACGCGGCTGCACCGGGTGCTGCGCCTCGACGGCGAGCCGGCCCGGGCCGCGGCGCCGGGCGCGCCGCGGCGTCAGAACAGGCGCGCGGAGGAGTCGTCCACGCCCCGCAGGGCGTCGTAGTCCAGGGTCACGCAGCGGATGCCGCGGTCGGTGGCCAGCGTGCGCGCCTGGGGCTTGATCTCCTGGGCGGCCAGCACGCCGGCCACCGGCCGCAGCTGCGGGTCGCGGTTGAGCAGCTCTAGGTAGCGCGTCAGCTGCTCCACGCCGTCGATCTCCGCGCGGCGCTTGATCTCCACGGCGACGGCACCGCCGCCGGCGTCGCGCGCCAGGATGTCCACCGGCCCGATCGCCGTGGGGTACTCGCGCCGCACGAGGCGGTAGCCCTCGCCCAGGGTGCCGATCTGCTCGGCCAGCAGCTGCTGCAGGTGCGCCTCCACGCCGTCCTTGACCAGGCCGGGGTCCACGCCCAGCTCGTGGCTGGACTCGTGCAGCACCTCGTGCACGCGCACCACGAGCCGGTCGTCGCTCTTGAGGTGCTGCACCGTCCACGTCTCCACGACGCCGTCGGCGTCCCCGGCGCCCCCGGCGGCCGGCTCGACCGTCAGGCGCGCCGGCGGGCTCATCCAGTTCAGCGGCTTGTACGAGCCGCCGTCGGAGTGCACCAGCACGCTGCCGTCCGCCTTCACCAGCAGCAGCCGCGTCGCCAGCGGCAGGTGCGCGGACAGGCGCCCCGCGTAGTCGACGGAGCAGCGGGCGATCACCAGGCGCACACCGGGAGCTTACGTGCCGCACCCCACCGCCCGGTCCGCCCCGGCCCGTGCGCGCGTCCCCCGCAGGGGGGTCTGTAACGAAAAGCGCCCCCGCCACGGTTGAGGGGGTGCACCGGGCGCGCCACGGTGGTGTGGAGGGGACCCCACCGCGGCGGCGCCCGGTTCTGCCGCCCGGTCCCGGTGGCCGCCGCCGCGCTGGGAGACTGGGCGCGTGCCCCGAGCCAACCGCCGCCGCCCCGACCCGCCCCCGCGCGGTGCGCTCGGGCGCGGCGTGGACCGCACCGTGCACGCCGCGGACGGCTCCTGGGTGGTGCGCGAGCTGCGCGGGGACACCTCCACCAAGACGTACCGCTGCCCGGGCTGCGCGCAGGACATCCCGCCGGGCGTGCCGCACCTGGTGGTGTGGCCGTCGGTGGGCACCTTCAGCCCCGGCGACGGCGCCAGCGAGCGCCGGCACTGGCACGCCGCCTGCTTCGCCGCGCGCGGGCGGCGCGGTCCCCGCTGAGCCGGGCGCGGCGCGCGCGCACTACCGTCGCCGGGTGACCGGAACCGCCACCGACACCGCCGCCGAGCCCGCGCAGGACGCCCCGCGCCCGCGGCACGACCCCGCCGTGCGCGGCTTCGCCAGCGACAACGCCGCCGGCATGCACCCGCAGGTGCTGGCCGCCGTGGTGGCCGCCAACGGCGGCCACGTCGGCAGCTACGGCGCCGACCCGTACACCGCCGCCCTCGAGGAGGTGCTGCGCGCGCACTTCGGCGCGCAGGTGCGCTCGGCCGTGGTGCTCACCGGCA
The DNA here is from genome assembly GCF_050871305.1 of Kineococcus gypseus. NCBI lineage: Bacteria > Bacillati > Actinomycetota > Actinomycetes > Kineosporiales > Kineosporiaceae > Kineococcus > Kineococcus gypseus. The sequence goes on from NZ_JBJLRD010000033.1 coordinate 8,743, forward strand.
CCGGCGCCAACGTCGTGGCCCTGCAGGCGCTGACGCGGCGCTGGGAGTCGGTGCTGTGCTCCACCGAGGCGCACGTCCTGCACGACGAGGGCGGGGCGCTGGAGCACGTCGGCGGCACCAAGCTCATCCAGCTGCCCACCGAGGACGGCCTGGTGGACCCGGCCGACCTGGAGCGGGCCGTGCGGCGCGCGCAGGGGCCGATGGCCGCCCCCGTCGGGGCGCTGACCCTGACGCAGAGCACCGAGCTGGGCACCGTCTACTCCGTCGAGCACCTGCGCGAGCTCGTCGACGTCGCCCACGGCCTGGGCGTGCGCGTGCACGTGGACGGCGCCCGCCTGGCCAACGCCGCCGTGGCGCTGGGCGCCGGGCTGGGGGAGCTGACCACCCGCCTGGGCGTGGACGCCGTCTCCCTGGGCGGCACCAAGAACGGCGGCGGGCTCGCCGAGGTCGTCGTGGTGCGCTCCGAGGAGGCCGCCCCCGGCGTGGACCGGCTGCGCAAGCAGTCCCTGCAGCTGGCCTCCAAGGCTCGCTTCGCCTCCGCGCAGCTGCTGGCGCTGCTCGAGGGGGACCTGTGGCTGCGCAACGCCGCGGCCGCCAACGCCGCGGCCGCCTCGCTGGCGCGCGGCGTGCAGGACCTCGGCTCGCGGGTGCGCCTGACGCGCCCGGTGCGCGCCAACGCCGTCTTCGCCGCCCTGCCCGCCGACGTCGCCGCGCGCGCGGCGGCCCGCACGCCGTTCCACGTGTGGGACCCCCACCACGGCCCCGACCGCGTCGAGGCGCGGTTCGTGGCCAGCTTCGACACCACCGGCGCGGACGTGCTGGCCCTGCTGGGCGTGCTGCGCGAGGAGCTGGCCCGGTGAGCGGCGCCCCGGGGCCCGGCGCGCCGGGGGAGGAGGGGCAGCCGGGGCAGCCGGTGCAGCCGGTGGAGGTCCGTTCCGACGTCGTGCTGCCCGCGCGGCGCGAGGACGTCGAGCTGTACACCGCCGACGGCCTGACGCTGGTGGGGGAGCTGGCGCTGCCCGCCGAGCGCGAGCCGGTGGCCACGCTGGTGACGCTGCACCCGCTGCCCACCGCCGGCGGGTTCATGGACAGCCACGTGCTGCGCAAGGCGTCCTACCGGCTGCCGGCGCTGGCCGACCTGGCCGTGCTGCGCTTCAACACGCGCGGCACCTCCAGCCCGCGCGGCACCAGCGGCGGCGCCTTCGACGGCGGGCGCGCGGAGCGCTTCGACGTGGCCGCGGCCCTGGAGCTGGTGGAGTTCCGCGAGCTGCCGCGCGTGTGGCTGCTGGGGTGGTCCTTCGGCACCGACCTGGCGCTGGTGCACGGGCGCGACCCGCTGGTGGAGGGGCTGCTGCTGCTGTCCCCGCCGCTGCGCTGGTCCACGCCGGAGGACCTGCGCGCCTGGGGCGAGCTGGGCAGGCCGGTCACGGCCCTGGTGCCCGAGCACGACGACTTCCTGCGCCCGGCCGAGGCGCGCGAGCGCTTCGCGGCGCTGCCGCAGGCGGAGGTCGTCGCGGTGGAGGGCGCCAAGCACCTGTGGGTGGGGGAGAGCTCGGTGCGCCGCGTGCTGGACGAGGTCGTCGCGCGCGTGAACCCCGCGCGCGCCCCGCTGCCGACCACCTGGCCGCCCGCCTGAGGCGGGCGGCCGGGCGGCGGGACGCACCGCGCGAGGGACGGCGCGAGGTGCCGCGCGAGGGACGGCGCGAGGTGCCGCGGGAGGGGCTCAGCCGACGGCGGTGGCCCGGTCGTCCTCGGTGCTGCGCCGCTCGCTGAGGTCGACGACCCCGGGCTCGGCGCCCGCCGCGCCGGGAGCCGGGGCCAGGCCCAGCAGGCCGCGCAGGTCGTCGAGGTGCTCGGTGATCTCGTCGCGCTGGTGCATGAGCTCGTCGACCTCCGCCTGCGCGGAGGTGCGGCTGCGCTCGGCCTGCTCGCGCGCGGTCTCCAGCATCCGCCGGGCGTGCTCGCGCGCCTCGGTGACCATCTCGTCGGCCTGCCGGCGGGCCTCCTCCGCGCGCAGCGCAGCCTGCGCCGAGGCCTCGGCGCGGATGGACTCGGCGGCCTCGGCGGCGTGCTGGGCGCGCTCCTCGGCCTCGGCGGCGCGCTGCTCGGCCTCGGCGATGCGCGCGGCGGTGCGCGCGGCGGCCACCTCCAGGCGCAGGCGGTCCTCCTCGGCGGCGCGCTCGCGGGCGGCGGCCAGGGCGAGCTCCTGCTCGCGCACCGCGGCCTCGGTGCCGGTGCGCAGCTCGAGGGTCTCGCGCTCGGCCTGCGCGCGCAGGGCCGCGGCGGTGCGCTCGGCGGCGGCGATCGCCTCGGACGTCTCGTGCTCGGCCTGCGCGCGCAGGTTGGCCGCGGCCCGCTCGGCGGCGGCGGTGGTCTCCGCGGCGGTGCGCCGGGCGGCCTCCACCAGCCCGTCGGCCTCGCCGCGGGCGCGCGCGACGATCTCCTCGGCGTCGCGGGTGGCGGCCCCGGTGCGCCGGTGGGCGTCCTCGTCGGCGCGCGAGCGCGTCTGCAGCGCCTCGGCCCGGGCCTCCTCGCGCAGCCGGTCCGCGTCGCGGCGCGCCGAGCGCAGGATCTCCCCGGACTGGTCCTCGGCCAGGCGCAGCAGCTTCTCCATGCGCGCGCCCAGCCCGGAGTAGGTCGGCTTGTCGTGCTCGCGCAGCTCCTTCTGGGCCTGGCTGAGCTCGGCGGCCACCCGCAGGGCGCGCGCGTCGCTCTCCTCCACGCGGGCCCGCGCCTCGCGCAGCGCCTCCTCGAGGTGCTGCAGGCGGGCGTCGACCTGGCTGCGCTCGTAACCGCGCACGACGATGCTGAACGCGTCGTGGGACTCGTGGGACACCGGGAGACCTCCGGGCGCTCGGGGACGGGCGCGGCCGGTGGGCGGCCGCGGGGCCCAGGGTAGTCGCGGGCCCCGCCGCCCCGCGGCCGCCGCGCGGGTGCGCGGGCCCGTGGCGGCACCTAGCGTGGGCGCGTGCTCGTCGCCTTCTCCGTCTCCCCCTCCGGCGGCCCGGCCCCCGCCGGGGAACCCGACTCGGTGAGCGCCGCCGTGGCCGACGCCGTGCTGGTCGTGCGCTCCTCGGGCCTGCCGCACCGCACCGACGCGATGTTCACCACCGTCGAGGGCGGCTGGGAGGAGTGCATGGACGTCGTGCGCCGCGCCTGCGAGGCGGTGGGCCGGCACGGCCCGCGCGTGTCCCTGGTGCTCAAGGCGGACATCCGCCCCGGCCGCGAGGGCGAGCTGACCGGCAAGCTGGAGCGGCTGGAGGCGGCCGTGGAGCGCGCGCAGGGTGAGGCCGGCCGCGGCCAGTGAGGCGCGGCCGGCGGTGGGCCCGCGCGTAGGCTGTCGAGCCGAACGGCCGACGGCGGCGCCCCCCGCGGCCGGTGCGGAGCGCGCGCGGGCGGCCGGGACGGACCGACCACACCCCCCGGAGGACCCGTGCGACGCGCGATCGCCTGGCTGCTGCTGCTGGCCGGCCTCGGCTGCGGCGTCGCCGGCGCGCTGCTGCTGACGGTCCTCGCCCCGCCGCGCACCCTGGCCGTCGCGGTGGAACCCGGACCCGGCTCCGCGGCCGTCGTCACCGCGCCGGGACTGCTCGACCTGACCGGCCCGTCCGCCACCGTGCGCGCCGACGCCGGCGGGGCGCCGGTGTTCGTCGGCGTGGCCACCGCCCAGGACGCGCGGGCGTGGGTGGACGGCGCCGGGCGCACCGAGGTCACGGGCGTGGCCGGCTCCCTGGCCGAGCCCACCGCCCGCACCGGCACCACCGGCTCCGGGCCCGCCGCGGACCCGCGCGCGGCCGACGTGTGGCTCGCCTCCGCCGACGGCGCCGGCGGTGCCCAGCTGACGTGGGACACCGCCTCGGACGCCGCGCTGGCCACCGCCGGCGGGGTCGTGGCGGTGGTGACCACCGACGGCACCGCCGCGGCGCCGCGGGTGCGCCTGTCGTGGCCGCTGGACGGCGCGGCGGCCCGGCACCCGGCCGCCGTGCCGCTGGCCGTCGGCGGGGCGGTCCTGGCCGTCCTCGGCCTGCTCGGCCTGCTGCTGCACCGCGGGCGCGGTCGCGGTGCGCGCCCGGCGCGGGGGACCTCGTGACGCCCCGCCCCGCCGCGCCCCGTCCCGCCGCGCGCCCCGCCGCGCGCCGCGCCGGCGCCCTGGCCGCCGCCTGCGCGGGCGTGCTGGCCCTGGGCGCCTGCGCGCAGCTGCCGCAGGCGCGCCCGCCCGCGCCGCCCGCCGCCGGCGAGCGCGCCCCGCTGGCGCTGCAGCCGGCGCAGGCCGAGGCCGTGGGGGGGGGGGCGGCCGCCCCCCCCCCCCCCCCCCCCCCCCCCCCCCCCCCCCGGCCGGGAGCGGCGCCGGTGCCCGGGGACGCTACCCGGACCGCTCCGCGCCGTGCCCGGAGTTTCAGGGGATCGGCCCACCGCGGGCCGCGGCGATGACTCTCCGCACCGGTTGCGTGACGCACCTGCTGCGCCGTCCGGTGGACGCTGCGGTACGACCAGCGCACGCTGCGCGTACGCTCGGGACGGGGCCGGCGGCAGCCCGCGCGAGGACCCCTCCCGCGCCCGCCGCTCCCGGTACATTGCTCCCGCCACCGCACACCCGAACCCGCCACGACGGCGCCCGGCCCCGCCGCGCCCGGGAGCGCCGGGGCCGGCACCCCTTGGAGACGCCCGTGACGACACCCGCCCCCCGCAGCGCGCCCGCCGAGGGGACCGGTGCCCCGCGCGTGGCCGTCGTGCTCGCCTCCGCGGGCCGGCCGGACCTGCTGGGCGAGGTGGCCACCGCGCTGCGGGAGCAGACGTGGCGCGACTTCACGCTCGTGCTCTCCGTGCCGGACGCGGCCAGCCTGCCTCCGCGGGTGCCGCAGGGTGCGCTCGTCGTGCACGACCGCGGCCTGCCCGCGCAGCGCAACGAAGGCCTGGACGCCGTGCCCGACGCGACCCACGTGTTCTTCTTCGACGACGACGCGGTGGTGCGCGAGGACTACCTCGAGCGCGCGATGGCGTTCTTCGCCGCCCACCCGGACGTCGTGGGCTTGACCGGGAGGGTGCTGCTCGACGGCGCCACCGGCGACGCGATCGCGCTCGACGAGGCGCTGGGCGCCTTGAGGAGCTCGTGGGACACCCCGCTCACCGGCGCCTGGCGGCCCGGCCGCGAGCTGTACGGCTGCAACTTCGCCTACCGCCGCACCGCCGCGCCCGCCGAGCGCTTCGACGAGCGCCTGCCGCTGTACGGGTGGCTGGAGGACCACGACTTCGCCCGCCGCCTGATGCGCCACGGCCGGCTGGCCCGCGTCGACGACTGCGTCGTGGTGCACCGCGGCGTGAAGTCCGGCGGGCGCACCGCCCACGAGCGCCTGGGCTACTCGCAGGTGATGAACCCCTCCTACCTGGCGCGCACCGGCAGCTTCCCGCTGTGGCTGGCCGCCTACGAGATCGGCCGGCCGCTGGCGAAGAACGTCGTGCGCTCCGCGGTCCACGCCGAGAAGGGGTGGCGGCGGGAGCGGTTGCGCGGCAACGCCCGTGCGTTCGGCGACGTGGTGCGCGGCCGGTTCACCCCCGAGCGCGTCCTCGACATCGCGGTGCGCCCGTGAAGCGCCTGAGCGTCGTCATCGCCAACTACAACTACGCCGACTACGTCGGGCGGGCCCTGGACAGCGCCCTCGCGCTGCGCTGGGACGACGTGGAGGTCGTGGTCGTCGACGACGGCTCGACCGACGCCTCGCGCGAGGTCATCGCCGGGTACGGCGACCGCGTGCGGGCGCTGCTCGTCGAGAACGGCGGCCAGCGCGTCGCGCTGAACCGCGGGTTCGCCGAGAGCACCGGTGACGTGGTGGTGTTCCTCGACGCCGACGACGTGCTGCCCCCGGACCTGCCGGTGCACCTGGCGCGCGCCTGGCGCGACGGCGTGAGCAAGGTGCAGTTCCGCATGCAGCGCATCGACCGCACCGGTGCGCCGATCGGCGCGCCCTTCCCCGCCTACGACCCCGTCCCCTCCCCGGTGGACGTGCGCCGCTGGGCCGCGACGACCTCGGCGTACCCCACGCCGCCCGCGTCGGGCAACGCCTACGCCCGCTGGTTCCTCGAGCGCGTCTTCCCCCAGGGGCCCGAGCTCGGCGACTTCGCCGACTCCGGCTGCCTGGCGGCCGCGCCCTTCCTCGGCGACGTCGTCACGGTGCCGGAGGTGGTCGTCGGCTACCGCCAGCACGGCGCCAACGACAGCGACCTCCTGGCCGACGACGGGCGGTTCTCGCGCGAGGTGCGCCGCGCCCGGGCGCGCTGGCGCTTCGCGCAGCGCCTCGCCGGCACCGGCGCCGGGGACGGCGCGCTGCGCCGCAGCCGCGAGCTGCTGCAGTTCCGGGTGGCCGCCGGCCGGGTGACGCCCGGGGCCGAGGGCCTGCCCGGCGACGGGCGCGCGCGCCAGCTGCTGGACGTGCTGCGCTCACCGCTGCAGCCGGGACCGGAGCCGTGGCGCGACCGCCTCGTCGTCGCCGGCTGGTGCCTGGGCGTGCTGGTGGTGCCGCGCCCGGTGGTGCGGCGCCTGCTGGTGCTGCGGTGGGGCCGCGTGCGCGGCGCCACCCCCGCGCCCGCCGCCGCTCAGGTGTAGAGGCGCACCCTCAGGTGTAGACGCGCACCCAGTCGACGTAGAGGTCGGTGGTGCCGCCCGTGGCCGACAGGTCCACCGGCCAGCCGCCGCCCAGCGCCAGGTCGAGCATGAAGTAGAACGGCTCCTCGTGCCGCCCCAGCCCGCGCAGGTCCGCCACCTCCACGCCGTCGACGTAGAACACCGCGCCGTCGGGCAGCACGCGCATGCCGTACGTGTGCCACGTCGTCGTCCAGTCGGAGAAGTCGCCCTCGGTCAGGCAGCGCCCCTCACCGCGCTGCCCGCCCTCGAAGGCGGTGTCGTAGTGGTGCAGGCCGTGGCAGCTGCCGACCGGGTCGTGCCCGTACAGCTCGACCACGTCGGCCTCGCCGCCCACGGCGTCGTCGCGCGTGGCGCTGCGGGTGTTCATCGTCCAGAACGCGGGCCAGGAACCTGGACCGGGGGCACCGGTCATGCGCGCCTCGAAGTAGCCGTACTGCGCGGCGAACCCCGAGGCCCCCACCCGCAGGGACGACACCATGCCGCCGAGGTACTGCTGGTCGTAGGGCGCCGCGGCGCTGCGGCCGGCGGTCGGCTCGGCGCGCAGGCGCAGGTACCCGTCGACCGTGGTCACCGTCCCCGCGCCCAGCGCGGGGTCGGCGAACGCTGCGTCGCCGAAGCTCTGCGTGCCGGTGGAGACGGGCTTGGCCGCGGCGTACACCGCGCCGCGACCGCTGGCCGAGACGGACAGCGGGTCGCTGAAGGTCTCCTCCCACTGCAGCGTCGCGCCGCCGGGTGCGAAGCCCGGGGAGGCCAGCGCCCGCCCGGCCCGGTTGAGCAGCTGCACCGGCACCTCGCGCTCCGCGGCGGCACCCGCGCCCCCGGCTCCCTCCTCGCCCGGCGCGTCCCCGGCGCCCCCGGCGCGCACCCGCACCGTGACGGGCCCGCGCGGCATCGCCGCGGTGTCCACGCTCAGCACCGCGCGCCCGTCGGCGCCGGCCGTGGTGCCCCCCACCTCGCGCACCACCGGCACCGTGCGGGCGCCGTCGAGCATCGGGGCCTCGGCGCGCAGCACGGTCCCCGGGGCCGCCGCCACCACGATCGTCGTCGGCCCGGCGGCGACCGACCCCGGGGCGGGGCACAGCAGCACCGGCCGGTCCGGCGGGGCGGGAGCCGCCGGTGCGGCCACGTCGTCGCCGCACCCGGCGGCGGGCGGCTCGGCGGTGTGGGTCTCGCCCGTGGCGGCCCAGCGCGGCGGGGTGGTGCCTGTGCCGTGGGCGCGGAACTCGCGCAGCGCGACCTGCGCGGTGGCCACCGAGCGCGCCAGCTCCAGGCGCACCGAGCGCGCCACGCGCGGCGCGAAGGCGATGGTCGTCGGCTGCGCGTCGCCGCCGGCGATGCCGGAGACGACCACCTCGCTGCCGTCGTCGAAGCGCAGCACGCCGCTGAGCGCGGCCGTGGCAGGGTGCACGGGGTCGACCGCGTCCACCGAGGGGCCGAGCACCTGCACGCTGGAGACCTCCACGGGGCGCCGCCAGCCCAGCTCCACCCACGGCGAGCCGTCGGACGCGTCGGCGCGCCACTCCGCGCCCGCGTCCGCCGCGGCCGCGTCGCCGTCCTGCAGGGCGGTGCCCGCGGGCGCGCCGCTGGAGGCCTGCACCGCGGCCGCGTCCCCGTCGCCGAGGGCGCGCACGTCGCCGTCGCCGTCCTCGACGGACAGCCCGGCCAGGGCCACCGAACCGGCTCCCGGCGCCGCCTCGGCCACGGTCAGGCGCACCGAGGACGTCGTGCGCTCGGGGAAGGTCACCTCCGCGTCGCCGTCGGGGCCCGTGGTGACGAGCAGCGAGGAACCGTCGTCGAAGCCGACCAGCAGCGAGCGCGGGGCCCGCTCGGGCTCGGCGGCGCGCAGGCGCACGGTGTCCACGCGCGTGGGCCGGCTCCACACCAGCGACAGCCACGCGCCGACGGCCTCGCCGTCGCTGGCCCAGACCGCCCGCCGCGCGCCCGGGGCGTCGGGCACCTCCCCGAGCAGGTCCTGCGCGCGGGTGCCGGCGGCGCTGGAGGACGCCGACACCGCCGCTGCGGGGTCGGCGCGGTGCGCGAGCACGGTGGTGGCCGTGCCGAGCAGCACGGCGGCGACGACCACCGCGGTCAGGCGGCGGCGCCCGGGCCGGCGCGCGAGCAGGGGCCGCCGGCGCGGCGCGGGGTGCGTGGTGATTGGGCCCTCCGGGTGAGCTCTCCAGCCCCAGGGGTCTCGTGCGTCCCGAGACCGTCCGGGGTGCCGGTTCCGCCCGTAATATCGCATGGTCGACGACGGGCCGTGCCCCTCCCGCGCAGGGCCCGGTGCCCGCAGCGGCGCGGGCCGGCGAACCGCGCACCCGGGGAGGGACGCATCACCACCTTGACGCTGGTCACCGCCGTCGTCGTCCTCTTCGGCGTCCTCAACGCGCGCGGCTACGGCCTCGCGCTCGCCCTGGGCGGTGCCACCCCGATCGGCGCGGCCGCCGTGGCCGGCGCGGTGGCGGTGCCCACCTTCTACGCCGTCGCGATCGGCGCCGCCGCGGGCGTGGCGCTGCGCGTGCTGCAGCGCGCCCGCTGGGCCCCCGGCGCGGTGGTGGCCCCCGTGCCCGGGGTGCGCCCGCTGGTGCTGCTGTGCGTCGTCGCGGTCCTCGTCACGCTGCTCGCGCCGATGCTCTTCGACGGCCTGCCGGTGCTGTCCCCCGCGGGCGGGGACGTGCGGCTGGCGGCGGGCGTGCTGACCAAGTCGAACATCGCCCAGATCACCTACCTGGTCCTGAGCGTGTGCGTCGTGGTGTTCCTGGCCCGCTCGCGCTGGGCCGGTCCGCAGGTGGTGGGGACCGCCGCGCTCCTGGCCACCCTGCTGTCGCTGTGGGCGTGGGCCGGCGGGTACGGCATGCCTTACCCGCGGGGCGTGTTCGACAACTCCCCGGGGTTCACGATCCAGGAGACCCTGCCCGGGGGGCTGCCCAGGGTCCGCGGGATCTTCTCGGAGCCGGCGGGGCTGGCGGGCTCCTCCCTCATCACCGTCGCCTACGCCGCGTCCCGCTCCCTGGCGGTGGGCGGCCTGCACCGCCTGGGGCTGCTCCTCGTCGCGGGCGTGGCGCTGTTCCTGGGCGCGATCTCCACCTCCGCAACGTTCTTCGTGGCCGGCGCGGCGCTCGCGGTGATCGCCGTCGCCGCCGGTGCGGCGCGGTTCCTGCTGCGCCGCGGACCCTTGAGCGGCGCGGCGGTGGCCCTGGTGTGCGCCGCGACGATCGCGGCGCTGTGGGTGCTGCCCTGGCTGACCAACCTGGTCGGCGCCGTCGTCGACGACAAGGTCGACTCCGCCTCCTACACCGAGCGCTCGGGCGCCGACGACTACTCCTTCGGCCTGGTCGTGGACACCTTCGGCCTCGGGGTGGGCGTCGGCTCGAACCGCGCCTCCTCCTTCGCGGCCTCGCTGCTGAGCACCGTCGGGGTGCTGGGCACCGCGCTGCTCGTCGCGGCCGTGTGGGTGCTCGTGCGCGAGACCGCGCACGTGCGCGCGGTGCGCCCGGTCACCTGGGCCCTCGTGGCGCTGCTGCTCACCAAGGTCGTCTCGGGCCCGGACCTGGCGGACACCAACGGCATCCTGTGGATGGGGCTCGGCGTGCTCGCCCACGCCGCCCTGAGCTCCCCGCGCGCGGGCGCGCACCCGTCCGCCGCGCGGGACCCCGAGGGGTCGCGTGGACGGCCCCGCGCCGGTGCGGAAGGACGGTCGACCCCGTGAAGGTCAGCACTCCCGCGGACCGCGTCCGCGTCGCCTACTTCGTGCCGCCGTCGGCCCACTTCGCGGGCGTCGAGCGGGTCGTCCACGACATCGCCACCGGGCTCGCCCAGGGGCACGGCGACGTCCTCGACGTCCACGTCGTGTTCGCCAGCCGCTACGACGAGCGCGTGCTCGACGCGACCGCCTACACCAAGCACGTCCTGGGCGTGGACCGCCTGCGCCTCCTGCTGCCCGCGCTGCGCGCGTGCGCCGCCGCGCAGCGCTTCGACGTCCTGGTGTGCCCGCAGGTGGAACCCTCCGTCGTGGCGTGGCTGGCCACGCGCGGTCTGCGCCTGCCGGTGTTCCTGCCGCACCTGCACGGCAACCCCCGCCTGGAGGAGTCCGACGGCTCCCGCCGCACCCGCCTGGCCTTCGCCCTGTTCCGGCACCTCGTCGTGCGGCGCAGCACCGCGGTCCTCGCCGTCTCGCCGTCCCTGGCCGCCTACGCCGTCGCCGCCCTGGCGCGGGGCGTGCCGGTGCACTACGTGGAGAACCCCGTGCGGGCCCTGCCCGGCGAGGCGGGCGCGCCGGTGCCCGGGCGCCTGCGGCTGGTCAACGTCGCGCGCCTGTCGCGCCAGAAGGGCCAGGACCTGCTGCTGGAGGCGCTCGCCGCCGCCCGCGACCGGCTGCCCGCCGTCACCCTCACGCTGGTGGGCTCCGGGCCCGAGGAGGAGGCGCTGCGGCGCTCCTCGACGCGGCTGGGCCTGGACGACGTCGTGGTCTTCGCCGGCTACGACACCGACCCGGCCCGGCACCTGCGCGAGGCGGACCTTTTCGTGCTGCCCTCGCGCTGGGAGGGCTTCGGCGTCGCCCTCGTCGAGGCCCTCTCGGTGGGACTGCCCGTCCTGGCGGCGGACTGCGAGTTCGGGCCCGGCGACGTCGTCTCCGACCCGCGCACCGGCGAGCTCGTGCCGCCCGAGGACGTGCCGGCCCTGGCCGAGGCCCTCGTGCGGGCCGCGGCGCGCCCGTGGAGCGCGCAGGACGCCGCGCACCGCCGCGAGGCCGCGCGCGCCTGGTCGCAGGAGGCCGCCACGGCCGCCCACTACCGCCTGCTGCAGCGCGTCTGCGCCACCCGGCTGGACCGCTCCGACCGCCTCGCCGTCCTGGTGAGCTCCCCGTGACCACCCCCACCCACGACCACCAGGAGGTAGCGCAGTGACGCTGCGCGAGTACGTCAGGCTCTTCCGTCGAGGCTGGTTGGCCGTCCTCGTGCTCACGGCGCTGGGGGTGGGCGCCGCCAACCTGCTCACCTTCGTGCTGCCGTCGACGTACACCTCCACCGCCTCCGTGCTCGTCTCGCTGCGCAGCGACGGCACCGCCGGCTCGCTGCAGCAGGCCGTGGCCACCACGCAGGAGCGCGCGCCCACCTACGCGAGCCTGGCCACCTCCACGCTGGTGCTGGAGGACGCCGCCGGCGTGGCGGGCGTCGACGTCAACGAGCTGCGCGCGGGGACGTCCGCGGCGGTCCGCGAGGGCCAGGCGTTCATCGACGTCACCGTCCGGGCCGGCAGCGCCCAGGCGGCGCAGTCGGGGGCGCAGGCGGTGGCCGAGGCGCTCGGCCGCCAGGCCCCCGCCAGCGACGCCCCCGCCAGCGACGCCCCCGGCGCCGGCACCCCGCTGGCCCTGGAGGTCGTCACGCCGGCCGTGCTGCCCGACGCGCCCGTGTCCCCGCGCCCGCGCAACAACACCTTCTTCGGGGCCGTGATCGGCCTGGCGCTGGGCATCGGCCTGGTGGTCGTCGCCCACTCGCTCGACGACCGCATCCGGGTGGCCTCGGACCTGCCGCGCGGCCTGGCGCTGGCCACGGTCACCTCGCTGCCCCTCTCGCGCTCGCGCTCGGCGCGCGGCGCCGACGTGCGGCTGGAGTCCTTCCGCCACCTGCGCGCCAACCTGCAGTTCGGCACCCGCGCCGGCGGGGTGATCGCGGTGGCCGGCGTCACCTCGGACTCCACCGCCGACGAGGTCGCCGCGCAGCTCGCCGCCGTGCTGGGGGAGATCCGCCTGGGCGTGGTCGTCGTCGACGCCGACCTGCGCACCCGCCCCGCCGACGCTCGCGGCGCCGCGGCCCCCGCGCCGCCGGCGCCGGGCGTGGCGGACGTCCTGGCGGGTTCCGCCACGCTGCAGGAGGTGCTGCGCCCCGGCAGCGCCGAGGGCGTGTGGTCGGTCCCGGCCGGCACGGTGGAAGGGGCCTCGGCGCAGCAGCTGAGCACCGCCCCCATGCGCGCGCTGCTGCAGGAGCTCGAGGCGCGCTTCGACTACGTGCTGCTCTCGTGCCCGCCGGTGGTGGAGCGCTCCGAGACCTCGGTGGTCGCGGCCCTGAGCCGCAGCAGCCTGCTGGTCGTGGAGTCGGGCTCCACCACGCGCACCGAGCTGCTGCACGCCCTGGAGCTGCTCGGCGGCGTCGGGGCCACCTCCGTCAGCGTGGCGCTGGACCACGTCCGCGGCGCCGAGGTGGGCAGCGCCGCGCTGCCCAAGCCCGCTGAGGCTCCCGGGCCGGTCCCCGCCCCCGGGCCCGTCGAGTCGAGGTCCGCTGAGGTCCGCTGAGGTCCGTGCGGCACCACCCCGGCACGCGGGGGTTCGACGAGCTCACCGGCGCCGACGCGCAGCGCCACTGCCGGCGCTCCGCCGCGCAGCGCACTCGCCGCCGGTCCGGCCGACCACCTGGATCGACCGGGCCGGCGGACCGGCTGGACGCCACCCGGGCCGGCCGCGCGGGGCGGTCAGTCGTGCTGCTCGCCGGCGGCGACGGGGACCGCCCGACCCGGCCGGCGCAGCACGCGGCGCACCAGCCCCCAGCCCTCGCGCCACGCCAGCGCCACGTCGCTGCCGCGCAGGACCAGGAAGTCGCGCACGGGGCGCTGCACGGTGCGGGAGGCGGCCAGGACCATGAAGCCGGACATCGCCACGTTGCCGACGATGCTCGCCCAGCAGGCGCCGACGACGCCCAGGGTGGGCACCAGGAGCACGAAGCACGCCAGGTTCACCGCGAAGGTGAAGGCGAAGCCGGTGCTGCGCAGGCCCGGGCGGCCGAAGGCGGCCAGCCCGGCGCCGGCCATCAGGCCCGGGACGTAGGCGACCGCCGAGGCGAAGAGCATGAGGCTGGGGACCACCGCCGCCTGGAACTCCGCGCCGAAGAGCGGCACGATCCACAGCGGTGCGCTGGCGCCCAGGACGAGGCAGCTCGCCGACGTCAGCAGCAGGGCCAGGCGCGTGGTCAGCACCACCTGGTCGGGGTCGTTGGAGCGGCTGCCGACGCCCTGCAGGGCGCCGGAGACCGCGAGCGCGACGACGATGGGCACGTCGGAGACCGTCACCGCCACGGTGTAGAGACCGAGGTCCTCCGCGCTGGACAGCGGCACCATCAGCACCTGGTCCATGCGCGCCACGAGCATGCTCGCCACCGACCCGAACCACACCATGCCGCCGTAGCGCAGCAGGAACCGCACGGTTCCCGCGCCGACAGGCGCGCTCTCACCGGGTTCCCCGGCCCGCACGGGTCCGCTCCGGGCCTCCGGCTCCCCGCCGGGGGCTTCCGCGGCGCGCGCCCAGGTCCTGCGGCGCAGGAGCGGCAGGTAGACCAGTCCGGCCGCCGCCGGCGCGAGGAAGGCGACCAGCAGGGCGGTCAGCACGGTCAGCTCGCCCAGCACCCACAGGCCGACGAAACCGGCGATGCGCAGGCCGGCGTTGACGACGCCCTCCACGGCCACGGCCGTCCACATCTGGTGACCGCGCGCCGCGCCGCGCAGCGCGCCGACGACGAGCAGCGGGACCCCCATGCCCATGCACAGCACGATGAGCGGCGCGAGGTCCACGTCCCCGCCGGCGAGCACGGGGGCCAGCGGGAGCGTGACCAGGACGCAGAGGAGGCCCATGACGGCCGAGAGCAGCACGGACCAGCCGAGCGCGGCGCGGCCCGAGCGCGGGAACCTCGCGGCCAGGTAGGTCAGCGCGTCGGGCAGCCCGAGGGTGGCGACGGAACTGGCCAGCACCGCCGGCGCGACCGCGGCCGCCATCTCGCCGCGCCCGGTCGCGCCGAGGGCGCGCGCGAGCACGGGCTGGGTGAGCAACCCGACCGCGGGGACCAGGAAGCTCGACGCGGTCATCAGGGCGACGGCCCGTCGCAGGTTGGTGGTCGCCACCCCGCCAGGGTAGGGCGTGGGCCGTTCCCGGGGGCGCGGTCGCGGCAGCACCTGCCCGCTGCGCGCGCCCGGCGGCGCCCCGACCTGCGGGAACCGCCCGGGGGCGGCGCGGGGTTCACCCGGAGGAACCTCACCCGGACGGGTCACCGGGAACCCGCGTAGGGTCGGGTCCCTCGGTTACGATGGGTGCAGCAGGGCCGATCGGCCCCGGAGCGTCGGCGGCCGTCGGCGCCGCGAACACCTCGGGAACGCCGCACGACCGCACCGCCTGCGCCGCAGCGCGGTCGGTGGCGAGCGCCGCGACCGGTGGCGCGACGGACGGAGGAGCGCGGTGACGGATCACGGGGCGGGCCCCGCCGGGGCGGGTGCCAGGACGTCGGTCCTGGTCTTCCTCGGGCACGGCCAGGACGACGAGGGCTGGGAGGAGCGCGTCCGGCGCGGTGAGGCGAACAACCCCGGCCCCTACGGCTACGCGTACGCCCGCGACCGCGTGGACGTCGCCTACGCCACGAGCCGGCCCGAGGGGCCGCTGGGACGCACCGTGCGCGCGGGGCTGAAGTACCTGGTCGGTTTCGACCTCGTGCACGCCTGGGACAACCGCCGCGCCGTGCGCGACGCCGACGTCGTGTGGACGCACACCGAGAAGGAGCACCTGGCGCTCAGCGCGCTCAAGCTCCTCGGCGTCCTGCCCACCGGCAAGCCCGTCGTCGCGCAGTCGGTGTGGTTGTGGGGCTGGCTGCCGGCCGCCCGCGGCCCCCGGCGCGCCCTCACCCTGCGGCTGCTGCGCCTGAACCAGGTGCACACCGTCCTGGCCGAGGACGGCGCCCGCATCGGCACCCGCGTGCTGGGCCGGCCCGTGCACGTGGTCCCCTACGGCGTCACCCCCGCCGAGCCCGCCGGCCCGCGCACCCCCCGCCCGCGACCCGTCGTCATCGCTCCCGGCAACGACAAGGACCGCGACTGGGAGACGCTCGGGCGCGCGGCCCGGCTGTGCCCCGAGGTCGACTTCGTCGTGCTCTCCCGCCGCGCCGCGGCGCAGCACCTGGCGTCGCTGCCCAACGTGCAGGTGCGTCAGGCGGCCGACCACAGCGCCATGGAGCGCGAGTACGCCGCCTGCGACGCGGTGGTGGTGCCCGTGCGACCCAACCCCCACGCCTCCGGCGCGACGACGGTGCTGCAGGCCATCGGCATCGAGCGGCCGGTCGTGGCCACCCGCGTCGGCGGCATCGAGCTCTACGGCGGCGAGACGGCGTTCTACTGCGCCACGGGGGACGCGGAGTCCCTGGCCTCGGCCGTGCGCGAGGCGCTGGAGCGCGGCGACGTGGAGCACTGCCGCCGCGGGCGCGAGGACATGCTCGCCCGCGGGCTCACCGAGGAGGACTACGCCCTGCGGCACGTCCTGCTCACCGAGGACCTGCTGGCCGGGCGCCCGCCGCGCGCCGCCGTGACCGAGGACGTGCGGCCCCGCGCGACGCGCTGAGGGGCCGCCCCGCGGCGCTCAGCGCGCCGCGAACTCGCGCAGCCGGCGGTTCTGCGCCGGCACGCGGCCGGCGACGTCGCGCAGGACCTCGACGTGCATCTCGCTGGCCTCTGCGCGCCCGTAGGAGGCGGCCGTCGCGCGGCGGAACGCCTCGGCCGCCGGGTCGGGGGCCCGGTGCGCGGCGCGGACCATCCCGTCCGCCAGGGCCTGCGGGTCCTCGACCGGAACGAGCTCACCGATGCGCGGGTCCGTGATCAGGTCCGACGGCCCGAAGTCGCAGTCCGCGGCGAGCAGGGGCAGGCCGAAGCGCAGCGCCTCCAGCAGCACGAGCGGGAAACCCTCCCACCGCGACGACAGCACGAAGCAGTCCGCCTCCCGGAAGGCCGCGGACGGGTCCGGTGCGTACCCGGCGAAGACCACCCGGTCGTCGACGCCCAGGCGGCGGCTGAGGGCCTTCAGCTCCGCCTCGTCGGGGCCGGTGCCCACGACGGTCAAGCTCGAGGGCGGCAGGTGGGGACGCGCCAGCGCGAAGGCGTGCAGCAGGACGTCCAGGCCCTTCTGCCGGTCGAGCCGCGCCACGTCCACCATGCGGAAGACGCCGGTCGGGGCGGTGCGCCGCGTCTCGCCGCCCAGTTCCCTCGCGGGGTTCTTGGCGAACACCACGGGGGCGTGCGCGGTCACCGAGCGCTGCGCGTACTCGCGCAGGGTGGGGGAGACGCTCAGCACCGCCGCGTTGCGGCGCGACAGGACGTGGCGGAACGCGGCGAACGCCCAGCGGGTGCGCCGCGAACCGTCGCGCTCCTCCACGCGCGGGTTCCCGTGCAGGTGCGTGATGAACACCGGCACGCGCAGCCCGACCAGGGCGATGCGGGCCATCACGGACGGTTCGACCTGGGGGCAGACGAAGACGTCGAAACCCTCCCGGGCGACGACCTCGCGCAGCGGGCCCGCCAGGTTCCGCAGCCGGTCGACGCCCAGCTGGTGCAGCGTGTACGGCGTCTCCTCGAGCAACGCGTCGTCGTAGCGCGTCGAGAACAGCACGTGCACGTCGAGCTCGTCGCCGTGGGCCTGCGCGACCCCCGAGGCGATCTCGTGCACCACGCGCTCCACCCCCGCGAAGTGCTCCGAGGGCGGCACGAAGTAGGCGACGCGGACTCGGGTGTCCAGGTCTGTCACGGCGGCGGCCTCCTCGGGGCGCTGCGCGGGGTGGTTCCGGTGGCCGGCTGAGGTGCCGCCACCGAGCGCGAACCTACCGACGTCGTCCGGCTGCGGCGACGAGGGGGTCGGGGTCTGTCGGGGTCCTGCACCGGACGTCGCCCAGGGTGTTCAGGCAGTTGCTGCGAGCGCTGTCGCGCTCGGTTCCCCGGTCACCGCCGCAGCACGCCGGCGACCGTGTCCGCGGCCACGTCGTCCCAGGTGCGGGCGCGGCGGGGGGTGCGGCGGGAACCGTCGCGCGCGACGGCCAGGTGGTCGGCGGCGCTCTCCGCCCAGGCGGTGACGTCGTGCGCCGGCAGGTGCTCGGCGTGCGCGCCGCTGGCCTCGACGAGCGCGGCGTCCAGCGAGGTCACCAGCGGCGCGCCGAGGTCGAGCGCCTCGACGGCCGGCAGGCCGAAACCCTCCGCCAGGCTCGGGGCCAGCACCACGGCGGCGTTCTCGTAGCACCAGCGCAGCGTCCCGTCGTCGATGCCCGTCAGCTGCAGCACGTGCCCGGAGGCGGTCAGCGCCGGGTACCCCGGCCCGTAGGACTCCCGACCCCACGCCGGCGGCCCGACGAGCACGAGCAGCGCGTCGGGGTGCGCCTGCACCACGCGCTGCCAGGCGGACACGACCGTGGCGACGTTCTTGCGCGGCTGGCTGTCGCCGACGACCAGCGCGAACGGGCGCCCGGCCACGGCCGCCACGGGCGTGGCGGGGGTGCTCAGCAGCGCCGAGCCGGTGGCCAGCGGCGCCACGACGGTCCGGCCCGCCAGGCGCGGGGACCACTCCAGCACCCGCCGTTCGGTGGCGGCGCTGACGCACGCGAGCACGTCGGCGCCGCGCAGCGAGGCGGCGTAGGGCTGGCGCAGCAGGTGGCGCTTGGCCGTGGGGAAGTCCTGCGGCCGGTCGAACAGCAGCATGTCGTGCACCGTCAGCACCGACCGGGCGGCCACCCCGCGCGGCAGCAGGTGCTTGGTGCCCTGCACGACGTCGAAACCGCGCAGGCGCCGGCCCAGCAGGTAGCGCTCCACCGCGGGCACGAGGGCGCCGGGCACGCGGGGGACGGCCACCGTGCGGCCGTGGCAGCCCAGCAGGTCCGCCAGGGGCTGCTCGGCCTCCGGGGAGGTCAGCAGGTGCAGCTCCACGTCGTCGCGGCGCTCCAGGGCGCGCGCGAGCTCCACCGTGTAGCGCACGATGCCGCCGAGGCTGCCGCTGGGCGGCACGTGGCTGGCCATCAGCAGCCAGCGGACGGGCTTCACCCGCCGGCCCTGGTGAGGACCTGCGTGGTGGTGCGCAGGATGATCTTGATGTCGAGCCACAGCGACCAGTTCTCGATGTAGTAGTTGTCGAACTGCGCGCGGTCCTCGATCGAGGTGTCGCCGCGCAGGCCGTTGACCTGCGCCCAGCCGGTCAGGCCGCTGGGCACGCGGTGCCGCCAGGTGTAGCGGGGGATGAGGCCGCTGAACTCGTCGACGAAGTGGGGGCGCTCCGGGCGCGGGCCGACGATGCTCATGTCGCCGCGCAGGATGTTCCACAGCTGCGGCAGCTCGTCCAGGGAGGTCTGCCGCAGGAAGCGGCCCACCGGGCCGAGCCGGTCGTCGTGCTTGATGTTCCAGTTCGTCGCCGACTCGGTCTCGTCGACCGGCTTGAGGGAACGGAACTTCAGGACGTCGAAACCGCGGCCGTCCAGGCCCACGCGCTGCTGGCGGAAGATGATGCCGGGGCCGCCCTCCCAGCGCACGGCCGCGGCGCACGCCGCCATCACCGGGGCCAGCGCCACGAGCGCGACGCCGGAGAACAGCACGTCGAAGGCGCGCTTGAGGCGCCACCCGGGGGTGCGGAACGGCGCGCGCCGCACCCGCACGAGCGGGATGCCGCGCAGCAGGTCGGTGTCGCTGGTCGTGGGGTGCACCTCGTACAGGCGCGGGACGATGATGATCTCGCAGCGCAGGCGGTCGCAGGTGCGCAGCACCTCGACGAGCTCGGCCTCGCGCATGGCGCCGAAGGCGACGATGACCACCTTGACCGCGAAGTCCTGGATCTGGGTGGCGAGGTCGTCGTACCCGCTGAGCACCGGGGCCGGCAGCTCCTCGTCGCCCTCGACGCGCGGGCTGGAGTCGACGAAGCCGACGGGGTCCAGCCCGTGCTCGGGGTGCTCGCGCAGGACGTTGCCGATGCGGATGCCGAGGTGGCCGGCGCCGACGATGAGGGCGGTGTGCCGGACCCGGCCGCTGCGCCGCGCCCAGCGCATCGTCGCGTAGGCCGCGCTGCGCGCGAGCAGCACCGAGAGCAGCAGCACCAGGGCCTGCGCCAGGAGCGCGGCGCGCGGGGCGGTGCCCGGCATCAGGCCGTGCACGCCGATGTGCACGGCCACCGCGGCGGCCACGCCGCCCAGCAGGCGCGGTGCGTCGTCCAGCAGGGACACCGACAGCCGCGAGCGGTACAGCCCGGCGACGTGCAGGCACGTGAGCAGCACGCCCAGGACGACGAGGTCGGCCGGCCCCACCTGCGGGACGACGACGCGCGAGAGGGCGAAGGCCGCCAGGTCGGTGGCGAGCAGGTAGGGCGGTGCGGGCCAGCGCAGCAGCGACGGGCGCAGCCGCCGCGGCTCGAAGGCGGGACCGGTCTCCTCGAACGCGTCGAACCGGTCGGCACCGGCGGGCAGCACGGCCGCGCCGGCCTCCCCGGCGCCGGCGGGCGCCGTGCCCGCCCCGGCGGTGCGGGCGGGTGAACCCGCCCGGGTCGCCGGCACGGCGGAGCGGGCGTGCACCCGCTGCCGCGGTGGCACGGGCACCACCGCGAGCCCCTGCTGCGCGTGCGTCCCCGCTGTCGTGCTCGTGCTTCGGTCCTGCACCTGGCCCCCCCAGTTGCTCCGCAGTCGTTGAAATGGGTACCACGTCGTGCGGGTCTCGCCAGAGGTCCGGAGGGGAAGTACGCTCGCCTGGCCGAGCCGTTACCGAATCGTGATGAAGTTTCTCACGGCAAGTACTCAACCTGTGACGAGGTGTGCCGATGAGGGTGTTCGTGCAGCTGAGCCGAGGTCCGCTCCGAGAACTCGACGCCCAGGGCCGTGAGCACCCGGACGGTTCCCCGCAGAACGCCGCGGGCCGTTCCCCGCTGCGCCGCAACGCCCTCGGGGTCGCGCTGGGTGCCTTCCTCGTCGCCGTGAGCAGCGTGCTGCCGGCGTCCCCGGCGGGGGCCACCGGCACGGTGGCCGACCCGGCCGCACCCGTCGTCACGACGTCGAGCGCGCTGAGCGGTTCGAGCCCGGCGGACCTGCGCGACGGTTCCTTCGCCACGGGCGTCGAGGGTCGCCAGTGGACGGCCGGCACCACCGACCAGGCGCCCTGGGTGCGCCTGAAGTGGTCCTCGCCGCGCCGCGTGGCGAGCCTGCAGGTCCTCGGGCCCGCCCAGGCGGCGCCCGCGTCGGCGACCCCGGAGGCCGCGCCCCTGCACGGGCGCCTGTACTTCTCCGACGGCACCAGCGTCGTCGTCTCCGGCATCGCCGCCGGCGGCAGCGACCCCACGACCGTCGCCTTCGCCCCGCGCACGGTCACCTCCGTGCGCCTGGAGCTGCGGCGGCAGGTGCCCGGCACGGTGCTCGGCCTGCGCGAGATCGCCGTCCACGACGCCGCCACGACCCCGCCGCGCTGGCCCAAGCGCAGCGCGGGGTACTCCAGCACCCCGGTGCCCGCCTCGTGCGGCGCCACCTCGCCCGCGGTCTCCCCGCGCCCGGCCACCGGCCTGGGGCTGGTGTGCCCCGCCGTCGGCTCCTCGGTCGGCACGAGCGCCACGGTCGTGGTGTGGGCGCCGCCGGGCACGTCGGTCACCGCCCGCGGCTGGCGCCTGGACCAGGGCACCGCGGGCGTCGGCTCCCTGTACCCCGTGGCCACCGCGACCGCCGGCGCCGACGGGCGCGCGGTGCTGAAGGTGGACACCACCACCCTGCCCAAGGGGCCCACCGCGCTGCGGGTCACCCGCACCGACGGCACCGGCCCGGCGCTGCACGTGCAGGTGGTCAACACCTCCGGCCGGGCCGTGCCCGCGCCGGTCACCGCCCCCGCCGGGATGGTCCTGCGCTACGCCGACGAGTTCGACGCGCCGCTGTCGGTCAGCCAGACCGGCACCGGCGCCCTGTACGGCGCCGCCAAGCCCGAGCCGTGGGGCAGCTCGCAGTTCGGCATGGGCGTGTTCGCCGACCCGGCCCGGGGCACGGGCACGATGAGCACCGTCCCCGGCGGTTACCTGCGCCTGCGCGCCGAGGCCATCGGCGCGCGCGACATCCGCGCCGACTGGGGCCAGCGGCACGTCTCCGGCCTGCTCTCCTCCGCGCGGGTGGGCGGCAGCGGCTTCAGCGCCCAGCGCGGCTACTTCGAGGCCAGGGTGCTCGGCGCCCCCGGCCCCGGCGCGTGGCCGGCGTTCTGGATGGTCAACACCGAGGCCGCCACCCCGCGCAACACCCAGAGCAGCGGTGCCGAGGTCGACGCGGTGGAGCTGTACGGGCACGACACCAGCTGGAGCTGCCACACCTCCCACTCGTGGTTCGGCGGCAGCGACGTCGGCGTCGGCACCGCGGGCCCGTGCGTGCAGGCCGTGCGGCCCGCCGACTGGGCGGCGTCGTGGCACACCTACGGCGCGCGCGTCACCGCCGGTGGGGCCGTCTTCACCGTCGACGGCGTCGAGGTCGCCCGGGTGAGCGGCCTGACGCGCACCGACGAGCCGTTCTTCTTCATGCTCAACCTGGCGCTGGGCGGCGGCTGGCCCGTGGACCTCTCCCGCACGGGGGAGACCACCGACATGTACGTCGACTGGGTGCGCGTCTACACCTGACCGCTGCACCCGACCGCCCGCCGGGCCGCGGCGGGCGGGGTCACGAACCGCCGAGCACCCCGTGCACCACGCCCGCCATCGCCGCGCGGAAGCGCGCCCGGGAGAAGCCCTCGGCGTGCGCGCGCACGGCGGCGGCGTCGTAGCGGGAGGGCTCGAAGCCGCCGAGCGCCGCGGCCCAGGCGCCCACCTCGTCGCCGCCCGGGGGCACCAGCTCGCCGGTGCGGCCCGGCAGCACGGTGTCCAGCGTCCCGCCGGCGCCGACGGCCACGACGGGTGCGCCGCACGCCTGCGCCTCGACGGGGACGATGCCGAAGTCCTCCACGCCCGGCATGAGCAGCGCGCGGCAGCGGCGGAACAGGTCGCGCAGGCCCTCGTCGTCCACCCGCCCGACGAAGCGGGTGTTCGGGCCCGCCACGGCCTCCAGCTGCGCGCGCATCCTGCCGTCGCCGGCGACGACGAGGGGCACACCGGCGCGCTCGGCGGCGCGCACGGCCAGGTCGGGGCGCTTGTACGGCACGAGGCGGCCGGCCACGAGGAAGAAGTCCTCGCGCGGGACGTCGGCGGGGGAGTAGAAGCCGGTGTCCACCGGGGGGTGCACGACGGTGGAGGCCCGTCCCCACCACCGCTCGATCCGCTCGGCCACGGCGGAGGAGTTCGCCACGAGGGTGTGCACCCGCTGCGCCGCGGCGCGGTCCACGGGCCGGTAGGCGGCCGAGAACGCCGCCAGCCCGGCGGCGCCGACGCGGCCGGCCTCGCCGACGCGCATGGAGGGGTCCCACACCCACCGCGCCGGGGTGTGCACGTACGCGACGACGGGCGCGCTGCTGCGCACGGCCACCTGGGCGGCGAAGGCGTGGTGCGAGGCGACGACGACGTCGGCCGGCGGCAGGGGCATCGTGCGCATCGCCACCGGCAGCGCGGGCAGCAGGTGCGCGTACGTCGTCCCGCGCAGCAGGCGGCTCAGGGGCGTCGAGCGCACCCTGGCCTGGAGGTCGGGCGGCAGCACGCCGGCGCGCGCGATCGGCGCGAGGATCGGCGCGTCGGGCCACTCGCGGGCCAGCTGCTCGACCACGGCCTCGGAACCCGCGTACTCGGTGAACCGCTCGTGGACGAGGACGACCCGGGGACCTGCGCTCACACCAGCTCCTGTTCGACGGCCCGGCGCTGTCGCGGGCGGCAGCCCCCGAAGCTACCGCCCGGCGGCGCCCGCCCGGAGCCGGTCCGCGGCGGTGCGACCGGTCCGGCGCAGCGCGACCGCCCGGGCGGGCGAACGCCCCGCCCACCGCGGCCCCCGCCCGGGGCGGTCCGCGGCGCGCGGGGCGCCCGGCCCCGCCGCGCTCAGGCGGACGCGCTGGTCCCGGCCATCTCCGGCAGGACGACCTGCGCGTGCGGGAGCGGGCCCGCGAGGGCGACCCGCCCGTCGGCGGCCGGCGCGGCCGCCGACGCCTCCTGCTGCCCGGCGCCCCGCACCCGGGCCACCAGCTCGCTGCGGTCCTCGTCGGTGAGCCTGGCGACCCAGTCCACCACCCGCAGGACGTCCTCGTGCTCCTGAGACATCTCCGGCTCTCCCCCTGTCGCCCTTCCGTGGAGCACCAACGCTACTGGTTGCACAGGGAACGCACCGGTCGTCCACGGGAACTCGTCAGGGCGCTGCACGCCGCCGCGGCGCGGTGGTCGGCGCAGCGTCGCCGACCGGCTGCGGCGCGTGGTTCCCGACTGCTCAGCGGAGCCCCTCACCACGCGCGGTGACCGCCGGGGCGACCTTCGCCGGCACCCGCGTCCCCGGGCGCAGCACCAGGTCGAGCACCCGGTCGGCGGCGCGGCCGTCCTCGGCGTGGCAGAAGCGCTCGCGGAAGCGCGCGTAGCGCCCGGCGAACCGCGCGCGCAGCGCCCCCGGGTCGGCCACCGCGTCGAGGACCTCCTCGGACCCGCGCACCACCGGCCCGGCGGCGATCTCGTACGGGTCGAAGTAGAACCCGCGCAGCACGTCGCGGTAGTGCTCGAAGTCGTACACGAACGACACGATCGGCTTGCCGGTGATCGCGAAGTCGAACATCGCCGAGGAGTAGTCGGTCACGAGCACGTCGGCGGCCAGGTAGAGGTCGTTGACGTCCGGGTGGCGCGAGACGTCCAGCACGCCGGGCACGTCCACCCCGCGCAGCGCGTCGGGCACCAGGTAGTGCAGGCGCAGCAGCAGCGCGTGGCTGGCGCCCAGGCGCTGCGAGAAGCGCTGCAGGTCCAGGGCCAGGCGGAAGTCCGGGCCGTCGCCGAAGCGGTCGTCGTCGCGCCACGTCGGCGCGTACAGCACGGCGGTGCGGCCCTCCTCCAGGCCCAGCGCGGCGCGCACCTCGGCGCGGCGGGCCGCCGCGGCGGGGGAGGACAGGACGTCGTTGCGCGGGTAGCCGGTCACCGGCACCGGCCCGTCGAAGCGGAACGCCGCGCGCAGCGGGACCGCGGCGGCCGCGCTGGGCGCCAGCAGCAGGTCCCAGCGGGTGACGTCGTCGTCCAGGCGCGCCATGACCTCCTCGCCCTCGGGCTGGGTGGAGAGGGCGTCGCGGTGGATGCGCTTCAGGGGCGTGCCGTGCCACGTCTGCAGGTACGTGGTGCCCGGGCGCTTGCGCCACGCGGGCAGGTGGTTGTCGGCCACGACGAGGTCGGCCGACTCCAGCGCGGACAGGGCCTGCGGGGTGCCCAGGGCGGCCGTGGCGGTGCCCGCGGGGAAGGTGCCGGCGTGCCCGGGCCCGGCCAGCCACACGTGCTCGGCGTCGACGTCGCCGCGGGCCAGCATGCGCTGGTGCAGGGCCCGCGGGTTGTCGGCGTAGCGCCCCCCGAAGCTGTA
This sequence comes from Kineococcus gypseus, assembly GCF_050871305.1. NCBI lineage: Bacteria > Bacillati > Actinomycetota > Actinomycetes > Kineosporiales > Kineosporiaceae > Kineococcus > Kineococcus gypseus. The sequence continues at coordinate 33,613 of NZ_JBJLRD010000033.1, forward strand.
GTAGGCGACCTTCACGCCGTCCGCTCCCGTCGCTCGTGCCCGCGCGGACCGACGCCCGGTCCGCGCCGGGCGCAGCCGTCCATGATGCACGCCCCGCGCACCCGCCGGGGCCCCGCGCACCCCGCGCTCCCCCGTGCGGCTCCCGCGCGGCGGGCCGGGCGGGCCGGGCGGGCCGGGCGGGCCGGGCGGCGCGCAAAGCCCCGCGGGCGCGCGCCGGCGCGGCTACGGTTCCCGCACCGGAGCACCGGACCGCTCGAGGGGGAGCACCGTGAGGACACCGCACCGCACCGCCACCCGCACCGCCGCCCGCACCGCCGCAGTCGGCCTGGTCGCGGCGCTCGCCGCGGGGGCGGCACCGCCGTCCGCCACCGCCGCGGAGCCGGCGCTCAGCGGCGCCACGGCCGTGCCCACCTGCGTGTGGGGCGCGCCGGGCGCGCGGGTGGAGGTCGAGCACCGCGACATGCCGCCGTACAGCCGCATCAGCGTGCGCCGCGCCGGCCGGGAGGTCGGCTTCGCGCGCGTGATCGGCTCCGGGCGCGCGGGGGCGGACGTGCTCCTGCCGCCCGGTCGCGAGCCGGTCGTGCTGGAGGTCACCGCCGGCCCCGGGCCGGCGAGCACCAGCGTCCCCGTGCGGGTGGGCACCTGCGACCTGTGGGCGGGCGTGGCCGACCACAACGCCACCTCGAACCTGCCGATCGGGCCGGTCGACGAGCGCGTCGCGGTGACGGTGCGCACGGGCGTGGCCCACCGCGGCCCGCTGGGGTGGCTGTACTCCACGCCCCTGGGCGTGCACGCGGTCGGCGGCGCGATCGGCGACGCCTACGAGGGGGAGCTGCGCGGCACGCACGGCGAGCTGGGGCGCCCGACCACCTCGGAGTTCGGCGTCCCGGGCGACCCCGCGGTGCGCTACAACGGCTTCGAGCACGGCAACGTGTACTGGTCGCCGGCCACCGGTGCCCACGAGGTGCACGGCGCGGTCTTCGCCCGCTACGCCGAGCTGGGCCACGAGCGCTCGGCGCTGGGCCTGCCGGTGACCCACGAGCGCCCCACGCCGGTGCGCCCGGGCGCCTACAACCACTTCCGGGGCGGCTCGCTGTACTGGTCGCCGGCCACCGGCGCCCACGAGGTGCTCGGCGCGATCCGCGACGAGTGGGCCCGGCGCGGCTGGGAGGCCTCCGCGCTCGGCTTCCCGGTGACCGGCGAGCGCGACTGGGGCGGGTACCGGCGCAGTGACTTCGAGGGCGGCTACCTGCTGTGGTCGCCTGCCGGCGGGGTGAGCGCCCACCGCCTGGACGGCTCGCCGCTGTGAGGCCCGCTCCCTCGCTGGCCGCCCGCCCGCGCCAGGTGGCAGGGTGCACGCGTGCCCCGCGGAGATGAGCTTCCCGACGTCGACGAGCTGCGCGAGCTGGGCGGGCGGGTCCTGCAGGACCTGCGCGAGCCCCTGGAGGACTGGTTGCGCCGGCACGCGGTGGTGGACGAGGGCGTCGGCGCCGACGGGGTCGTCGACGCCCTGGCCGTGTCCGTCGGCGGCCTGCGCGCGCTGCGCCCGGGCGCCGGCGGGGCGGGCGCGACGCGCTTCGCCCCCGAGGACGTCGAGGTCCTCACCGCGCGCGTGCTGCCCGCGCTGGCCGCCGGGGCGGGCGTGGAGGACGCCGAGGAGCTCGAGGAGGACCTCCGCGCCGTCTGGTACCGGTTCCTGACGTTCCTGGAGCGGACCGGCCGCTGGGCGGGCGCCCCCGGGCACCTGGAGACCTGCCTGGCGCTGCTGGACCCCGGCGAGGTGGACGTGGCCGAGCTGCTCGTCGCGGCGGCCGAGCAGGTGGGCGCGCAGGAGGAGGACGCCACCGTGCTGGCCTCCTTCCCGGTGCGCGCGGCCGCGCAGGTGCTCGCCCGCGTGGGCGCGGGCCTGCCCGTGCCCGAGGACGAGGAGCTGGCCCCGGCCGACGTGGCGGCCGTCCTGGCCGCCCTCGGCCTCCCCGCCGCGGACGGGCCGGACGGCCCGGACGCGCGGGCCGGCGGGGGCGGGCCGCACCTGGAGGACGTGCCGTGGCTGCACCAGCTCGTGCTCGCCATGCTCGACCTGGAGCTGCTGGACGGCGAGGACGAGGCGCTGCTGGCGCCGGGTCCGCGGGCGGCGACGTGGCGCGCGGACGAGGAGGGGGCGCGCGAGCTGCGCCGGGACCTGGTCGGCCGGTTCGTGCTCGACGACCCCGCCACGCTCGGGGGCGGGTTCTCCGTGGCCGAGGCGGTGCTGCCGACGGTGCTGGCCTCGGCGGTGGCGGGCGAGCCCTTCGACGAGGCGGCGCTGGAGGAGCTGCTCGAGGACGTCGCCGACCTGGGGCCCGCCGCCGGCGCCGCGCTGGAGGAGGTGCGCGAGCGCCTGGCGGACCTGGCCGGGTTCGGCGTGGTCAGCGAGCGCTCGCCGTGGACGGTGCCGCGCGGCTTCTGGCCGGCGTTGGCCTCGGGCATCGCGCAGGAGGGCGAGGAGGGCGTCGGCGGGCTCTTCGGCGAGGAGGGCGAGCCGCACTGGTTCGAGTCAGTGGCCGACAGCCTGGGCCTGGGCGACGCGCAGAAGCAGCGGATCAGGGACGTGCTCGGGGGCGGCTGAACGGGGGCGGGGCCCGCGCCGGGCCGCGCCGCGCGGCGCGGGCGCCCGTGCGCGGGACCTGTGGACGACCGGCTTGACCGCGGTGCGGTGCGGGTGGTGCACTCCAGGTCTTCCGGAAGCGCTTCCGGAAGGGATCAAGAGCACTGTCGCCCGCACGATCCACCCCGAGGGGAACCCGCACGATGAAGCAGCGCACCCTGCGTACCGCCGCCGTCGCCTCAGGCCTGCTGGCCGGCATCGGCGTGCTGGCCGTCCCGCCCGCCTCCGCGGCCACGGCCACCACCGGCACCACCCAGGCCGTCCAGGCCCTCCCCGCCCTGACCTCCACGTTCGACACCGGCCTGGACGGCTGGGGCCCGCGCGGCGACGCGAGGGTCGAGCAGGTCGCCGGCATCGGCCGCGGCGGCACCGGCGCCCTGCGGGTGACCAACCGCCTGCAGAACTGGCAGGGCCCGACGATCGACGTCACGCAGAACCTGGCCGTCGGGCAGGCGGTCTCGGTCTCGTTCTGGGCGAAGCTGACCCCCGGGCAGGCCCCCACGTCGCTGAACGCGACCGTGCAGCTCACCGCCAACGGCACCGACGCCTACAACGGCGTCGCCGGCGCCGCCGCCACCGTCACCGCCGACACGTGGACGCAGCTGCGCGGCACCTTCACCCTCGGCTCGCCCGTGACCCGCGCGCAGCTGTACGTCGAGGGTCCCGCGAACGTCAGCTTCCTCCTCGACGACGTGCGCGTCGCCCCCATCGTCGAGACGCCGATCCAGGACGTGCCGGGCCTGAAGGACGTCCTGGGCGCGCAGGGCTTCGAGCGCGTGGGTGTCGCCATCGACCCGCGCGAGACCGTCGGGCGCGCCTCGCAGCTCATCCAGAAGCACTTCAACGCGTTCACCCCCGAGAACGACGGCAAGCCCGAGGTCGTGCAGCCCACGCCCGGCACCTTCAACTTCAGCCGCCTCGACACCCTGCTGGACTACGCCGACCGCACCGGCACCAAGGTGTACGGGCACGTGTTCGTGTGGCACTCGCAGACTCCCGCGTGGTTCTTCCAGCGCGCCGACGGCACGCCCCTGACGAACTCCGCGGCGGACCAGGCGATCCTGCGCGAGCGCATGAGGACCCACATCAAGGCCATCGCCGACCACATGAAGGCGCGCTACCCCGACGGGAACTACCCGATCTGGGCGTGGGACGTCGTCAACGAGGTCGTGGCCGACGGCGACAACGCCAACCCGCACGACATGCGCGACAGCCGCTGGTTCCAGGTGCTCGGCGAGCGCTTCGTCGACGACGCCTTCCGCTACGCGGACGAGTACTTCCCGCAGCAGAAGCTGTTCATCAACGACTACAACTCCGAGATGCCGGAGAAGCGCGCCGACTACGTCGAGCTCGTCGGCGCCCTCATCGACCGGGGTGTGCCGATCGACGGCGTGGGCCACCAGGTGCACGTCGACTTCGGCCGTCCGGTGCAGTGGCTGGACGACTCCCTCACGGCGGTCGAGAAGCTCAGCGCCCAGAAGGGCAAGCCGCTGCTGCAGGTCATCACCGAGCTGGACGTCAGCACGTCCAAGGAGGTCGTCTCCGCCGACGTCGGCGGCGGCGGGCGCCCGGCGCGCGCCACCGAGGACGACGCGGCGGCCGCGGCGGAGAACGGGTACTACTACCGCGACCTGTTCGACGTCCTGGAGAAGCACTCGCGCTCCATCGAGTCGGTGACGTTCTGGGGCATCAGCAACGCCCGCACCTGGCTGCGGACCTGGCCGATCGCCCGCCCGTGGGAGCAGCCGCTGCCCTTCGACGACGACCTGCAGGTCACCCCGGCGTACTGGGGCATCGTCGACCCGTCGAAGCTGCCGGCGCGCCCGGCCGACTTCCTCGCCCCGCGCATCGCCGCCAAGGACCCGGTCCGGGTGTTCTCCACCAGCCCCGCCGGCGCGCAGGTCGACTACGCGCTGCCGGTCGCCGGCGACACCCGCGACGGCGCGCTGACGCCGAACTGCGCCCCCGCCCCGGGCACGCAGTTCGCCATCGGCACCACGAAGGTGACCTGCTCGGTGTCCGACGCCGCCGGGAACGCCGCCACGCCCGTCTCCTTCGACGTCGTGGTCACCCCGCCGCCCACCACGACGAACCTGTACCAGCAGGTCAACAACGGCCCGGTGGTGCGCGCCAACGCCAACCAGACCGTCCAGGTCGTCGTGCAGCTCGGCAACAAGGGCACCGGCAAGCTGCTGGGCAGCTCGTTCTCCTACAGCTGCACGCCGGTCGGCGACGCGCCGTTCGCCCTGGAGCTGGCGCCGGGCTCGGCCCAGCAGGTCGCCAACCGCGACTACCCGGCCGGGCAGAACGCGAACTTCACGCTGCGGGCGCGTCCCACGGCCACCGGCCAGGCCGTGTTCGACTGCACCGTCAAGATGGTCGACGCGTTCGGGGCGCCCGTCAGCGCCACCACCCGCGTCACCATCGACGTCCGCAAGTGAGCCACCCGTCCCCGGGCCGCCACGGCCCGGGGACGGGCCGGCTCGCCCGGTGACCAGCGCGCCGGCACCCCTCGGGGTGCCGGCGCGCTGCGCGTGGTGGTGGCAGGGACCTGCCGCAGCGCGCCCGCGACGGCGACAGCACCCCGGGCGCACCGGTAGAACTCGCGGACGAACGGCCCGCCGGGCCGCGGCACGGACGGGTCCGCCCTGCGAGAACCGGAGGCACCATGACCGCGACCACCGACGGCTCGGGGGGCACCGACCTGCCCGTGCGCGCCGCCCGGCTGCTGGAGCTGGCCGAGCGCAGCGCCGAGGCCGTGCTGGCCGACGCGCGCCGACGCGCCGACGGCATCGTCGCCGCCGCCGAGGAGCGCGCCGCCGCGCGCGAGGAGGCCGCCCGCGAGGCGCTGCTGGCCGCGCGCGTGGACAGCCGTCGCCTGCGCCAGGAGGCCGAGGCGTCCGTGGCCGCCCTCCTCGACGGCGTGCGCGACGCCCGCGCGCAGGTGCGCGCCCTGGCCGGCCGGCTCGTGGACCTCGCCGACGGCGGCACCGGCGCGGCCGCGGGCACCGCGGGCACCGCGGGCCCCCGGGACGACGACGCCCCCGCCGGCTGAGCAGCCGGCGGGGGCGTCGTCGTGCGGGCAGCCCCGGGGCCCAGGCGGTGACCCGGGCCCCGGCGCCGCGGGGGGTCCTCAGGCCCGGTGCACCTGCACCACGCTGGGGCGCGGGGTGCGGGTGGTGTCGCCGTAGGGGAACAGGGAGACCGGGGCGTCCACGGCCGCGCCGTCCACCTCGCCGGGGTGCTGCACGTTAACGAACACCGAGCCGTCCTCGGAGTCGATCCACGGGCCGCACGTCTCCGCGCCCACCGGCACGGCCAGGAACTGCTGCACGTGGCCGCGCTCCTCGCCGTCCACGGGCACGTGGTGCAGGGCGTCGTTGAAGCCGATCGAGCCGGGCTGCCCGTCGGTGGAGACCCACAGCGCGCCGCTCGCGTCGAAGGTGACGTTGTCCGGGCACGAGATGGGCGAGACGAGCTCGCGCGGGTACCCGGCAAAGTACGTCGACTCGTCCTCCGGGTCGCCGCAGACCAGCACGAGCTTCCAGCCGAACGTCGTGGCCGCGGCGTCGTCCCCGGCCTCGGTGATCTCCACGACGTGGCCCCAGCGGTTCGCCGGGCGCGGGTTGGCCGGGTCCGGCGCCTCGCGCCCGGAGTTGTTGGTGCACGCCACGTACACGCGGCCGTTGACGGGGTTGCGCTCGACGTCCTCGGGGCGGTCCATCGGGGTGGCGCCGACGGCCGCGGCGGCGGCGCGCGTGAAGACGAGCACCTCCTCCAGGCTCATGCCCGGCACGGCGGAGTCGCCGTCCTTCGTCAGCGCGATCCACTCGCCGGTGCCGTCGAAGTCCTCGGCCGGGTCGCCCTCGGCGGAGAAGCGCGCGACGTACAGGTCGCCCTCGTGCAGCAGGGCCGAGGCCCGGCGGCGGAAGCGGTCGTCCCAGCCGCCGTCGCGCCCCGGCCAGCCGCGGTGCCCGCCCCAGCGGCCGCCGCGCCCGCCCCCGCCGGGCAGGCGGTCGCGGGAGACGAACTTGTACAGGTGCTGGTCGGCGGTGTCGTCGCCCATGTAGACGACGACGCGGCCGTCCTCGGCCAGGCTGGTCGTGGCGCCCTCGTGCTTGAAGCGCCCCAGCGCCGTGTGCTTGACGGGGGTCGAGTCGGGGTCGTGGGGGTCGACCTCGACGATCCAGCCGAAGCGGTTGATCTCGTTCGGCTCGGCGAAGACGTCGAAGCGGTCGTCGACCTTGTACCAGAACCGCCCGTCGCCGGGGTTGCCCTCGTCGTCGACGAGGCCGTAGGTGTCGCGGTTGCGCGGGTCGCCCAGGGGGTCGCCGCGGAAGTACTGGTCGAAGTTCTCCTCGCCGGAGAGCACGGTGCCCCACGGGGTGGTGCCGCCGGCGCAGTTGTTCAGGGTGCCGATGACGGTGCGCCCCTGCGGGTCGGCGCTGGTGCGCACCAGCTCGTCGCCGGCCACCGGGCCGGTCAGCGCGAAGCGGGTGCTCAGCGCGGTGAAGCGCCGGCCGTACTCGGAGGGCTGCACGCGCCAGCGCGGGTCGCGGCCGTCGCGGCGCAGCTGCACCACGGACATGCCGTGCGCGGCCATGGAGGTGCGCAGCTGCTCGACGGTGAGGGACTCCTCGTCGACGAAGCCGGGGTACATGATGTTCTCGTTGGTGTACTCGTGGTTGGCCACGAGCAGGGCCCGCGAGCGCCCCTGCGGCAGGATCGCCAGGTAGTCGTTGTTGTAGCCGAACTGCTGCTCCTGCGCCTCGGGGCTCTGCGCGTCGAGGTCGAACTCCGGCGCGCCGGCCACCACCGGGTCGCCCCAGCGGATGATCGTGTGCCAGGCGTACCCGGCCGGCACGGTGAACGCGTCGACGTCGTTCGGCACCGGCTCGATGGGGGTGAAGGCGAGGCCGCGACCGGGCCGGGCGGGCCCACGCCCGCGCTCGCCGGCGGCCGCGGGCAGCGCGCTGAAGGCCGAGCCGGCGCCGGCGGCCAGGGCGGCCGCCCCGACGCCGAGGACGTTGCGCCGCGAGACCGCGGCCCGCGCCACGTCGGCGAAGCGCGGGGAGGTGGACGTGCTGGACTCGTGGCGCAGGCACGCGTCGCCGCACTTGAAGTGGCACGTGGCGGCGGAGCGGTTGCCCTTGGTGTGCCCGGTCATGGGGAGCAGCGCGCGCCGCTCGGGGGTCTGGGTCATGACGGCAGTGCCTCCGGGGAGGGGGTGGGTCCGGTGTTGCGAACGGTCCTCACCCGCGGCGAGGGCGGCGTGGACTCCCGGTGGACGTCGGGCGAACGCTGTGTGCCGCCTGGGCGACATCGGTGAGGCTTGCCTCACCCGGACCCGTTGCGGGGCACCCGGTTCAGGGCGTGAGCACGACCTTGCCGCGCCGGCCGCGCTCCTCGGCCGCCCGGTGCGCGTCCGCGGCCCGCTCCAGCGGGAAGGTGCCCGACACGCGGGTGCGCAGCCGCCCCTCGGCCACCTCGGCGACCAGCTGCACGAGCTGCGGCAGGTCCAGCTCCACGAGGAGCCAGTCCTGGGCGATGCCCGCCGCCGCGGGCGCGGGCGGCACCGGGCGCGTGGAGAGCACCGTGCCGCCGCGCGCGACGGCGGGGAAGAGGGCCTCGCCCACCGGCACGGCGTCGACCACGGAGCCGAAGGGGCCGGCGGTGGAGACGTCGGTGTCGCGGCCGAGCACGACGTGCGCGCCGAGCCCGCGCACCCACTCCTCGTCGCCGGTGCCGGCGACCGCGGTGACGCGGTGCCCGGCGCGCACCGCCAGCTGCACGGCGTACCCGCCCACGGCGCCGCTGGCGCCGGTGACCAGGACCTCCGCGCCCGGGGGAGGGGCCAGCCGGTCGAGCAGCTGGGCGGCCGTGAGGGCGTTGAGGGGGATCGTGGCGGCCTCCACCGCGCTCAGCCCCGCGGGCCGGGGCAGCACCCACTCCTCGGGCACGGCGACCTGCTCGGCGTAGGCGCCCACGCGCCCGTGCTCGGCGTACCAGGGGATCATCCCGACCACGGCCTCACCGGTGCTCAGGCGCTGCACGCCCGGGCCCGTCGCGCGCACGGTGCCGGCGAGGTCCCAGCCCAGCACGTAGGGCGGGCGCGCGGAGTCGCCGACCGTGAACCCCTGCCGGGCGGCGAGGTCGGTGGGGTTCACGCCCGCCGCCTCGACGTCGACCAGCACCTCGCCGGGTCCGGGTGCGGGAGCGGGGCGCTGCACCACCCGCAGCACCTCGGGACCACCGGGCTCACGGACCTCGACGACGCGCACCAGGCGTTCCTACGCGCTGCGCGCCCGCCGCGCACCCCGGCGCCGCCCGCCCCGCGCCGCGGGGGACCGGGTGAGGGGGTCAGCGCCGGGCGGCCACGTCGTGCAGGGCCCGCCGCTTGACCGCCTCGCCGAAGAGGGAGAGCCCGGCGTTCAGGCCGAGGAGGCCCGCGGTGCCCTCCGCCACCCAGGCGCCGGTGCCGGCGCCGCCGGCGCGGCGGGTGGCGGCGTCGGTGACGACGCACACCCCGGCGCCGACGAGGAGCAGGCCGAGCGGGGCCAGGCGCTGCCAGGCGCGGTAGTCGTCCACGCGCCCAGCCTCCCACCGGGCCCCGCCGGGTGCAGAGCGGCGGCAGCGCGGCGGCAGCGCGGCGGCAGCGCGGCGGCAGCGCGGCGGCGCGGCGGCGCGGCAGCGCCCCGCCCGGCGGTGCCGGACGGGGCGCTGGTGGGGCGGGTCGTGCGGGTCGTGCGGTGGTGCGGGTCGTCCCGGCCGGGTGGTCAGGACGCGCAGAGGCCCTTCGGGTCGCTGCTCGTGCAGGTGTTGTCCTCGACGACGATGTTCTCGCCGGGCGCGCGCAGGGGGCTGCCGGGGATGGCCCGGGTGATCCACACGTCCTGCGGCTTGTTCCCCGAGAGCACGTTGTTCCAGACGCGCACGTCCTCCACGGTGCCGGGGTCGACGGCGCCGGCCGGGTTGGTGCCGGGCGGGGAGGCGAAGCCGATGAGGGAGATGCCGCCGCCGGGGAAGTTGATCGGGTCCTGGCCGGCGGGCACCTTCGGCACGTGGTTCTTGATGGTGTTGCCCTCGACGTAGACGTTGTCGGCGTTGGTCACGGCGATGCCGACGCCGGAGACGCGCTGGGTGCCGTCGCGGCCGACCTTGCAGTAGCGGTTGTTGGCGGTGGCGCGGTTGCCCACGACCCACCAGTCGCCGCCCTCGACGTGGCGGGTGGTGTCCGGCACCTCGGTGGCGGAGTCGTCGAAGACGAGCACGCCGACGCAGCCGTCCGTCAGCGTGTTGCCCTGGATGGTCCCGCCGCGCGACTCCTTGGCGAAGACGCCCAGGTTGTAGCCCCTGACCTGGTTGCGCGTGATGGTGGCCGACGCGCCGTCGGAGTCGCCCACGGAGATGCCGGCGGTGCCCGAGCCCCACGGGTCGCCGCGGTCCAGGCCGACCTCGACGTTGTCCTTGATGAGGATGTGGTGCGAGTCGGCGGCCAGGACGCCGTAGCGCTCGTGCGCCACGCCCCTGGTGTTGTGGACGGTCACGCCCCAGCCGCCCCAGGTGACGATGCCGTTGGCGGGGTGGTTCTTGGTGCCGAGGTCCTGCACCCGCACCGGCGAGTTCGGGCCGTAGAAGAACAGCGCCGAGACGTCGTCGGCCAGCGTGGTGCCGTCGTCCTCCTCGTCGGCGCGCTCCTGCGCCTCCCAGCACGGGGTGGCCTTCACCTTCGGCAGGGCCTTGCCCTCGCCCCACTCCGGCCAGGTGATCGTGGTCTTCTCGCGGCCGGCGCCCTTGATGGTCAGGCCCTTGCCGACGATGCAGACGGCCTCCTGGAAGGTGCCCGCCGCGATCTTGATGGTGTCGCCGGAGCTGGCCTTGTCGACGGCGGCCTGGATGGACTGCCCCTTGGCGACCGTCCAGGTCTTGTGGCCGGCCGCGGAGGCGGAGCCGGCGGGGACCGCGGCCAGCAGCGCGCCGCACACCCCCGCGACGGCCAGCCTGCCGAGCGTCCCGATCCGCGCGGTACGCCCCCTCGTTGCTGCTGTGCGCATGTCGCCTTCCTCAGTGCTCCCTCGCGACGTCTCCGCGAGTCTGCTGTCGGCAGCGCGGGAGCGCTGCGCGACGACGACCGCCGGTGCCCCCCGGGTGCCGCCGGGGAGGAGGCTGGCAGTCGCGGCACCCCCCGGCGAGGGTCCGCGGGTGTCGGTGCAGGTTCCTGACGACTCGCGGCAGGCTCTACCCCTCCGGCGTGCGCGGTCGGTAACATCGTCTTAACAACCGGTTGCCCTGAGACACTGGACCCCTGGCGAACGGTGTGTTTCGCTGAGCGCACAGTCCACGGACCCGTGCAGGACGAGCTGCGCGGGTCCGGTGCTCGCCGTAGCCGAGAGGAAGTTCGTGCGCCGTCCCGCCCTGCGCGCGGCCGGTGGCCTGGCCACCGCCGCGCTGCTCTCCCTGTCCCTGCCCGGCGCCGCCACCGCGGCGCCCGCCGCGGCGCCCGCCGCACCGCCCGCCGACGCGCCGGCAGCGGCCCCCGCGGCCGACGACCGCCCCGACCAGGCCGCCGAGGCCCGCCGCGAGCTGAACCGCCGCGGCCTCGAGCTGGTCCTGAAGGGCGAGCGCCGCCCCGAGACCCGCGGCGGCTCGAAGGCCGTGCGGGTGGCCCCCGGCCAGTGGGCCCAGTACGGCCTGGAGTCCAGCGACCGCCTGCTGACCTTCCTGGTGCAGTTCGGCGACCAGCGCGACCCGCGCTTCCCCGACGCCCCGGCCGGCCCGCTGCACGGCAGCATCCCGCAGCCGGACCGCTCGCAGGACAACAGCACGTACTGGACGCCCGACTTCAGCCGCGAGCACTTCCAGGACATGTTCTTCGGCACCGACGGGGAGTCCTTCGCGGACTTCTACGAGGAGCAGTCCAGCGGCCGCTACACCGTCACCGGCGACGTCAGCGACTGGGTGACGGTGCCGCACAACGAGGCCAGCTACGGCGAGACCGAGTCCCAGGCCGACATGACGCGCTTCGTCCAGGACAGCGCGAACGCCTGGTACGCCGCGGAGAAGGCGAAGGGGCGCACCGACGAGCAGGTGCGCGAGTACCTCGCCAGCTTCGACGAGTGGGACCGCTACGACTACGACGCCGACGGGGTGTTCGACGAGCCGGACGGCTACATCGACCACTTCCAGGCCGTGCACGCCGGCGAGGACGAGTCCGCCGGCGCGCCGAGCTGGGCGATCTGGGCGCACCGCTGGTCCGTCGGGCAGGCCGGGCGCGGCACCACCGGCCCGTCGTACAACAAGTACGGCGGCGTGCAGATCGGGAACACCGGCCTCTGGATCCGCGACTACACCACCGAGCCGGAGAACGGCGGGCTGGGTGTCTTCGCGCACGAGTACGGCCACGACCTGGGCCTGCCCGACCTGTACGACACCAGCGGCGGCGAGAACGGCACCGGTTTCTGGACCCTCATGAGCTCCGGGTCCTGGATGGGCCACGGGGACGGCGCCATCGGCACCACCCCGAACCACATGGGCGCCTGGGAGAAGCTGCAGCTGGGCTGGCTGGACCACGTCGTCGTCCCCGCCGACGCGCGGGGCACCTACGCGCTCGGCCCCGCCGAGCACGCCACCAAGCGCCCGCAGGCGCTCGTCGTGGAGCTGCCCGACGACGCGGCGGGCAACGGCCGCTTCTACATCGCCGAGAGCCGGCGCTACCTCGGCTACGACACGACCCTGCAGCAGGGCCCGTACAACTTCGGCTGGAGCGTCAGCGCGCCGGACCGCGTCGAGCACTTCCCGTACCAGGACGGGCTGCTGATCTCCTACTGGAACACCGCGCAGCGCAACAACAACACCCGCCAGCACCCCGGTGCGGGCCTGGTGCTGCCCGTGGACGCCCGGCCGCAGGCCCTGCGCTGGAGCGACGGGGTGGTCGCGCGCAACCGGATCCAGAGCTTCGACGCCACGTTCGGCACCGAGGCCACCGACCCGATCTCCCTGCACCGCGAGACCGCGACCGGGGCGACCACCCTCGCGGCCCCCTCGCGCCCGGCCGTGCCGGTCTTCGACGACTCCGACCCGAACGCCTACTACGACGCCGCCAACCCGCAGGGCAGCGTGCAGGTCGCCGGCACCGGCACCACGATCCGCGTCGTGCAGAGCGGCTCCCAGGGGATGACGACCGTCCAGGTCCGCTGAATACCGCCCCCCGCCGCGGGGCCGGGCCGTCCCCGGCCCGGTCCCGCGCGCACGCCCGCCCCACCCCCGAACGAGGAGCACCATGCCCGTCCGCACCCCGCGCACCACCGCGCGCGGCCGCACCCTGGCCGCCGGCGCCGCCCTGAGCGCGCTCGTCGGCCTCACCGTCCTGGCCCCCCAGGGCGCCACCGCGGCACCGGCCGCCGGCACCGGCGCCGCGGCCACCACCGCCGCCGCGGCCACCGCGCCGGGCGAGACGATGGTCTACGCCGTCAACGCCCGGCAGGCCAACCGCGGCCAGACGCTGAAGGTCGAGCGCGCCGTCACCGCCGCCGGCGGCAGCGTCGTCACGTCGTGGGCCGAGATCGGCGTCGTCATCGCCCGCTCCACCGACCCCGGCTTCGCCGCCGCGCTGCGCCGCGACGCGGCCGTGGAGTCCGTCGGTGCCACCCGCACCGCCGCCGTGGCCGCCACGGACCCCACCACCGGCGTCGGCGACCCGCTGGCGGAGGGGGAGTCCGGCAACGGGCCGAGGACGAAGGCCGCCGCCGCGCAGCGCGCCGCCGACGTCGAGGCCACCACCACCGCCGCGCTCGACCCGCGCGAGGGCGAGCAGTGGGACCTGGCGGCCATCGGCGCCGACGAGGCGCACGAGATCACCGACGGCAGCCGCGACGTGCTCGTGGCCGTCCTCGACTCCGGCATCGAGGGCACCCACCCCGACCTCGCGCCGAACATCGACGCCGCCGCCTCCGCCGGCTGCCTCGGCGGCGTGCCGGACACCCGCTACGCCGCCTGGCAGCCCACCACCAGCGACCACGGCACCCACGTGGCCGGCACCATCGCCGCCGCGCGCAACGGCGTCGGCATCGTCGGCGTGGCCCCCGGCGTGCGCATGTCCTCGGTGAAGGTCGTCAACGACGACGGGTTCATCTACCCCGAGGCCGCGATCTGCGGGTTCATGCACGCCGCCCTGACCGGCGCGGACGTCACCAACAACAGCTACTACGTCGACCCGTGGCAGTTCTGGTGCGACGACGACGCCGACCAGCGCGCCGTCAAGACCGCCGTGGACCGCGCCGTGCAGTTCTCCCGGGGCCGGGGCGTGGCCAACGTCGCCGCCGCGGGGAACTCCAACGTCGACCTCGCGCACAAGACGACCGACTCCTCCAGCCCGAACGACACCACCCCGGTGACGCGGCCGATCGACGGGGGCTGCGAGGACATCCCCGCCGAGCTCGACGGCGTGGTGACCGTCTCCTCCACCGACCGCAACGGCGCGAAGTCGTCGTTCTCCAACTACGGCGAGGGCGTCATCGACGTCGCCGCCCCCGGCCGCGGCATCCTGTCCGCGGTCACCGGCGGCGGGTACGGGCTCAAGAGCGGCACCTCGATGGCGTCCCCGCACGCCGCCGGCGTGCTGGCCCTGATCAAGTCCGCCCACCCCGAGCTGTCCGGCGACGCCCTCGTGCAGCGCCTGGAGCAGCAGGCGGACGACACCCCCTGCCCGGCCACCGCCCCCACCGGCGGCGCGCTGTGCACCGGCACCGCCGCCGACAACGGCTTCTTCGGCGAGGGCCTCGTGGACGCCCTGGACGCCGTGCGCTGACGGGCACCGGCGGGGGGGCCCCCCCCCCCCCCCCCCCCCCCCCCCCCCCCCCCCCCCCCCCCCCCCCCCCCCCCCCCCCCCCCCCCCCCCCCCCCCCCC
>NZ_JBJLRD010000034.1:0-46255 GCF_050871305.1 Kineococcus gypseus
GGGCGCCGGCGCCCGCACGCGCGGCGCTCAGCCCTGCTGGCGCTGGGTGATCTCCTGCTGCACCACCGAGCCGAGGCGCTGCAGCTGCCCCACGCCCAGCCGGCGCACCTCGCCCTCCAGGCGCTCCAGCGCGTGCGGGTCCTCGATCGCGCGCTCGGAGCTCTGCAGCAGCACGGTGCCGGCGCCGGTGAAGTCGTACTGGCGCTCCTCGCCGGAGCGGGTGCCCAGCAGCGCCGAGCGCGCGGCGCCCAGGAAGTGCCCCATCCAGCCGGCGTCGAAGTGCTGCGCGGGGGCGGGGCAGTCCGCCCAGCCCACCAGCGCCTCGGGGTCCACCCGCACCGGCGGCTCCACGAAGATCACCGGGCCGGAGGAGCTGGCGAGGAACTTCCCCGTGCCCAGCAGCGTCAGGAAGCCGGGCACGATCGACTCCTTCAGCTCCAGCCCGGCGTCGAAGGCCAGCAGGTTCGCCGCGCGCACGGTGAGGTTGCCGTCGTCGAGGTCGTAGGAGTTGATGTCGTAGCCGCGGTCGCCGAGGATCACGTGCCCCTCGCCGCTGGCGACGACCCAGTCGCGGCTGTACAGCGGCGAGGAGAAGCGCTCGGCGACCAGCGCGCCCAGCGAGGTGGCCGTCAGCGGCTCGAAGCGCACGCGCCCGCCGCCGGCGGGGTAGTGCGCGATCATCCGCCCGGTCTGCAGGAACAGCGGGCCGCTCAGGCGCACGCAGTACGCGTACGCGTTGCCCGGCAGGTTGTCGTGCTCGGGCAGGGTGGACGGCTCCAGCGGCTCGGTGCTCACAGCTTCTCCTCGCTGGCCTGGACGTGCACGGTGCCCTGCCCGGACAGGCGCAGCTGCACCGCCTCCCCGGAGCCGCGCCCGACCGCGTCGCGCCAGGACACCGACGCGGCGACCTCCACGCGCAGGTCGCCCTCGTGCGCGACGTACGCCTGCGGGTCCACCACGACCTGCCGGCCGCCGCCGACGGGCAGCGCGAACGTGCCGCCGTGCGAGAGCAGCGCCACCGAGCCGCGCCCGGACAGCTGCGTGGTGAACAGCCCCTGCCCGGTCACCGCCCCGCGCACCGCCCCGCGCAGGCCGCCCTGCCGGCCCAGGAAGACCACCGAGCTGGACAGGGAGGCGTCGTGGGCCAGCAGGCGGTCGGCCTCCACCGACAGCGGCCGGGAGCCGTCCAGCTCGAGGACCGTGACGTGGTGGCCGTGGAAGCCGTAGTGCACCGTGCCCGAGCCCTCGGCGACCATCAGCGCCACCGCCTCGCCCTGCAGCCCGCGCGCCAGCGCCGCGGCCAGCCCGCCGCCGTAGGCGCCGCCGCCGGGCCCGCCGGCCACGGGGGAGAAGGTCACCCGCCCGGTGGTGGCCAGCATGGCCCCGCGCCGCGCCAGCACCTCCCGGCCCGGCGCGACCTGCGCCAGCACCACCTTGGAGGTCACCGCCGTGAACGTCACCGGCGCTCCTCGGGCTGGACGAAGACCGTGCCGTGCCCCTCGAAGCGCAGCGAGAACGCCTCCCCGGAGGACTCCCCGAGCAGGGCGCGCCACGACACGTCGGTGACGAAGGACTGCGTCAGCTGCCCCAGGGAGCCGACGTAGGCGTCCGGGTCCACCACCAGCGGCGTCGTCGGCGTCACCCGCAGCGCGATCGGCGGCCCGCCCAGCGACAGCAGCGCCGCGCGCCCGTGACCGCTCACGCTGGTGGTGAACAGCCCCTGCCCGCTCGAGGCGCCCTGCAGGCCGGTGAAGACCACGTCGGTGCGCAGCCCCTCCGACAGGCACAGCAGCCCCTCGGACTCGGCTTTGAGCACCTCCCCGGTCAGCTCCAGCAGCAGCACGTGCCCGGCGTCGACCGCCAGGTGCACCGTGCCGCGGCCGCTGACCTCCATCAGCGGCAGCGACTCACCGGTCACGCGCTGCTTCAGCGCCGCGCGCAGCCCGCCGCCGCCGCCCAGGCCGGCGTGCTTGAAGGAGACCTCGCCCTCGCAGGCGACCATCGAGCCGGTGCGCGCGCGCACCGCGCTGCCCGCGGACCCGTCCAGGTCCACCACCAGGACCCGCGGCGTCAGCAACCGCCAGCTCACCGCGCCCCCTTCCCGCGCACCCGCCGCGGCCCGTCGTGCGGCCCATCATGGCGCCGCGGTGATCGGCGCGCCGCGCTTCGCGCTCGGGCGTGTCGAGCCGGCCCGCCCGGCGCCCGCCCGACGCCCGCCCGGCGCCCGCCCGGCGCCCGCCCGACGCCCGCCCGACGCCCGCCCGACGCCCGCCCGACGCCCGTCCGGCCCGGCGCGCGCTCAGCCGCGGCGCGGGCCGTCGTCGCGGCGCGGGGGGTCGTCGCGCCGGCGCAGGTAGCGCTCGAACTCGCGGGCGATGGCCTCGCCGCTGGCCTCGGGCAGGTCGGCGGTGTCCTTGGCCTCCTCCAGCTGCTGCACGTACTCGGCGATCTCGCTGTCCTCGCCGGCCAGCTCGTCCACCCCGCGCTCCCAGGCGCGCGCGTCCTCGGGCAGGTCGCCCAGCGGGATCGACACGTCCAGCAGCTCCTCCACCCGGTGCAGCAGCGCCAGGGTGCCCTTGGGCGAGGGCGGCTGGCCCACGTAGTGCGGCACCGCCGCCCACAGCGACACCGACGGGATGCCCGCGCGCGCCACCGCGTCCTGCACGACGCCCACGATGCCGGTGGGCCCCTCGTAGCGCGACGGCTCGATGTCCAGCTTCTCCACCAGCTCGGGGTCCTCGCTGCTGCTGGTCACCGGCAGCGGGCGCGTGTGCGGCACGTCGGCCAGCAGCGCGCCCAGCGTCAGCACCAGGCCCGCGCCCACCGAGCGGGCGTGCTCGACGACCTCGGCGGCGTAGGTGCGCCAGCGCATCGACGGCTCGATGCCGCGCACCAGCAGCACGTCGCGGCGCGCCTCGGGCAGGCGCGCGTAGGAGATGCGGGTGGTCGGCCACGTCAGCTGCCGGCGGCCGTCGTCGTCGTAGTGCACGGTGGGGCGGTTGACCTGGAAGTCGTGGTACTCCTCCGGGTCCAGCTCGGCCAGCTCGGTGGCGCCCCACACCTCGTGCAGGTGCGCGACCGCCTGGCTGGCGGCCTCCCCGGCGTCGTTCCAGCCCTCGAAGGCCGCGATCACCACGGGGTCGCGCAGGACCGGCGCGGCCGGCCTCGCGTCGTCAGGCAGCTCAGGCACCCCCCAACCCTAGACTCACGCCCCGATGCCCACCGACACGCCGACCCCGCCCGCCGCCGCGCCCACCGTGCCCGCCGCGCCCGCCGCCGTCCTGTGGGACATGGACGGCACCCTGGTGGACACCGAGCCGCACTGGATCGCCGCCGAGCACGCCCTGATGGCCCGCCACGGCGCCGGCTGGTCGCACGAGCGGGCCCTGCAGCTCGTCGGGCGCGCGCTGCCCGACTCCGGCCGCCTGCTCGCCGAGCACCTGGCCGCCGAGACCGGCGTGCACCTCGAGCCCGCCGCCATCGTCGAGGAGCTGCTCGCCGAGGTCGTGCGGCAGGTCTCCGCGAGCGTGGTGTGGCGCCCGGGGGCGCTGGAGCTGCTGGGCGAGCTGGGCCGGCGCGGCGTGCCGTGCGCGCTGGTGACCATGTCGTACCGCTCCCTGGCCGGCACCGTCGCCGCCCTGGTGCCCGGCGCGTTCGCCGTCGTCGTCGCCGGCGACGAGGTCGCGCGCGGCAAGCCCGCCCCCGACCCTTACCTGCGCGCGGCCGAGCTGCTGGGCGTGGACCCGGCCCGCTGCGTGGTGCTGGAGGACTCCGCGCCGGGCGTGGCCTCCGGCGAGGCCGCCGGCGCGGCGGTGGTGGCCTGCCCGCACATGGTGCCCATCCCGCCCGCCCCCGGGCGCAGCCGCGTGCGCTCCCTGGCGGAGCTGGACGCCGACGCCCTGGCCCGGGTGGCCGCCGGGCAGGTGCTGGACACCCTCGCGCCGGACACGCTCGCGCCGGACACCCTCGCGCCGGACGGCCCCACCGACGGCGCCTGAGCGCCCCGCACGCGCGCCCCGCACGCGCGCGCCGCACGCGCGCCTCACGCGCGCCTCACGCGCGCCTCACGCGGGAACGCCGCACGCGCGCCTCACGCGGGTGCGCCGCCGCCCTCGGCGGGCAGCGGCGGCGGGGTGCCCCCGAACGCCGGGCACAGCGCCTTGTGCTCGCACCACGAGCACCCCCGCCCCGGCTTGGCCGGCCACTCCCCGGCCGCGCGGTTGCGCTCGATCGCCGCCCACAGCGCGCGCACCTTGCGCTCGGTGGCCAGCAGCTCGTCCTCGTCCGGCTCGTGGCCGAGCACCTCGCCGGAGCCGAGGTACACCAGCTGCAGCCGGCGCGGCACCACCCCGCGCAGGCGCCACAGCACCAGCGCGTAGAAGCGCAGCTGGAACAGCGCGGCCGCCTCGAACGCCGCCGACGGCGCCCGGCCGGTCTTGTAGTCCACCACCCGCAGCTCCCCGCTGGGCGCCACGTCCAGGCGGTCGACCACCCCGCGCAGCAGCGGTCCGTCCGGCAGGCGCACCTGCACCCACGCCTCCCGCTCGGCCGGCTCCAGGCGCGTGGGGTCCTCCAGCTCGAACCAGCGCCGCAGCAGCGCCCGCGCCCCGCGCAGCCACTTCTCCAGCGCCGCGCGCCCGGCCTCGTCCTCGCCGAAGAGGGTGCGCACCCGCGCGTCGCGCTCGCCCAGCGCCTCCCACTGCCCCTCGAGCATCGCGCACGCCGCCTCCGCCGTGCGCTCGGGCGCCGGCAGGTCGAAGACGCGCTCGAGCACCGCGTGCACCAGCGTGCCGCGCGCGGCCGCCTCGCTGGCCGCCTCCGGCAGCCGGTCGATGGTGCGGAAGCGGTACAGCAGCGGGCACTGCAGGAAGTCCGCCGCCCGCGAGGGCGAGAGCCCGCGCATCCCGCGCCCGCGCGCGGGGGCCGCGGGGGTCCCCGGCGCTCCGGGCGCCTCGGGCGCCTCGGGCGCCGGGGGCGCTGCCGGGTCGGCGGGGACGACGGGGGTGCTCACGGCGGTGAGGGTAGGCGCCGCCTGCGACACGCACGGCGCTCGCGGACCGGACCAGGACGCAGCGGACACCCGGCGGGGACCCGGCGGGGACCCGGCGGGGACCCGGCCGGGCCCGCCCGGCGCCCGGTGGTCCGCTGCGGGTGCGCGCGCGGCGGCGACCTAGGATCGGTGCGTGCGCCGACCCCCTGTCCCCACCCGCCCCGCCGGCGGGGCCCGGTGAGCGGGGCCGGCATCCGCCTGGGCCGCCCCTTCGGGGTGCCCCTGCTGCTGGCGCCCTCGTGGTTCCTCTTCGCCGCGGTCATCGTGTGGGTCTTCGCGCCCGTCGTCTCCGTGCGCGTGCCCGGGCCGGGCGCCTACCTGGTGGCCTTCTCCTACGCGCTGCTGCTGCTGGTCTCCGTGCTGCTGCACGAGGTCGCCCACGCGCTGGCCGCGCGCTGGTCCGGGCTGCGCGTCAGCGGAATCGTGCTCAACGTCTGGGGCGGTCACACCAGCTTCCAGGACGGCGAGGTCGGCCCCGGGCGCAGCCTGCTGATCGCCGTGGTCGGTCCCGTCACCAACGGCGCGCTCGCGCTGGCCGCCCACCAGGCCGGGGAGCTCGTGCGCGCCCAGCCCGGCCCGCCGGGCGTGGGGGAGCTGCTGCTGGAGGCGCTGACCCTGTCCAACGTGCTGCTGGCGGTGTTCAACCTGCTGCCCGGGCTGCCGCTGGACGGCGGGCACGCCCTGGAGGCGGTCGTCTGGAAGGTGCGCGGGGACCGCCTGGACGGCACCGTGGCCGCCGCCTGGACCGGCCGGGTCCTGGCGGTGCTGACCCTGGTGGCGGCCGTGGCGGTGCCGCGCCTGCTGGGCCTGCGGACCGACTTGACGCAGGTGGTGTGGGCCGGGCTGGTCAGCGCGCTGCTGTGGCAGGGCGCCTCGCAGGCGCTGTCCTACGCCACCCAGCGCCGCCGGGTGCCCACCCTGTCGGCGCGCGCGCTGCAGCGCCCGGCCATCGGCGTCAGCGCGCGCGCCACCGTCGAGGAGGTCGTGCGCGCCGCGCGCGCGGCCATCGACGCCGGCGCCACCGCCGGCTACCACCGCGACCTGGAGGTGGTGCTCGTCACCGACGACGGGGTCCCGGTGGCGGTGGTGGACACCGCCGCGCTGCGGCAGGTGCCCCAGGAGCGGCGCACCGCCCTGGGCGCCGGCGCCACCGCGCGCGCCCTGCCGCCGCGCTCGTGGCTGGACGCCGGGCTGACCGGCGAGCGCCTGCTCAGCGCCGTGACCGCCCGCCCCGGCGAGCACGTGGTCCTCGGGCCCGGCGGCCGCATCGAGGGGCTGCTGCACACCGGCGACGTCGCCGCCGCCGTCACCTCCCGCTGAGCCCGCCCCACGGGCACCACCCGCCCTCGCCACCCGCACTCGCACCCCCGGAGGACCCTGCCGTGAACGCCGCCCCCGAGCCGACCCCCGCGCCCGCCGGCGCCCCCACCGGGGCCGCCACCCGCCGCGGGCCGCTGCGCGAGGGCGAGCGGGTGCAGCTGACCGACCCGCGCGGTCGCCTGCACACCGTGACCCTGAGCGCGGGCAAGGAGTTCCACACCCACCGCGGCCGGGTGCTGCACGACGAGCTCATCGGGCGCCCCGACGGCACCACGGTGACCAACACCGCCGGCGTGGAGTACCTGGTGCTGCGCCCGCTGCTGGCCGACTTCGTGCTCTCCATGCCCCGCGGGGCCGCGGTGGTCTACCCCAAGGACGCCGGGCAGGTCGTGCAGATGGCCGACGTCTTCCCCGGCGCCGTCGTCATCGAGGCCGGCGTCGGCTCCGGGGCGCTGACGATGTCGCTGCTGCGCGCGGTCGGCGACGGCGGGCGGGTGCACTCCTTCGAGCGGCGCGAGGACTTCGCCGGCATCGCGCGCGGCAACGTGGAGACGTTCTTCGGCGGCCCGCACCCGGCCTGGCGCCTGACGGTGGGCGACCTGGTGGAGTCGCTGCCGGGCAGCGGGCTGTCCTCCGCGGCCGGCACCGGCGCCGACCGCGCGGTGCTGGACATGCTGGCCCCCTGGGAGTGCCTGGACGCCGTCGCCGACGCCCTGGCCCCCGGCGGGGTGCTCATCTGCTACGTCGCCACCGCCACCCAGCTCTCGCGCGTGGCCGAGGCCGCGCGCGCCTCGGGGCGCTGGACGGAGCCGGAGGCGTGGGAGTCGCTGGTGCGCGGCTGGCACCTGGAGGGCCTGGCGGTGCGCCCGCAGCACCGCATGGTCGGGCACACCGGCTTCCTGATCACCACCCGCCGCCTGGCCGACGGCGTCACCCCGCCGCTGCGCAAGCGCCGCCCGGCGCCCGGCGCGCACTCCGAGGACGTGCCCGGGGCCGCCGACGCCGCGGGCGAGCCGGGGGAGCTCGCGGCGGGCGCCGAGCCCGGTGACGGCACCGAGTACGGCGACCGGCCCGTCTCCGAGCGCAAGGCCCGCAAGGCCGCCCGCCAGGCCGCGGCCGGCGCGGCCGCCTCGCACAGCGCCACCCACGGCGCCACCCACGGCGCCACCCACGGCGCCACCCACGGCACCACCGCCGGTGCCGGCGCCGACGCGAGCGAGGACGCGAGCGAGGGCACGGGCACGGGCGTGGACGGGGCCGCGGGCGGCGCCGCGGACCGCGGCTGAGGCGGGCGGCGCGGACGTGATGGCGCACAGCCACGCCTGCACCGGCCTGGCCGCCGGCGCCGCGACCCTGCCGCTGGCCCCCGTGCACGGGGCGCTGGCCGCCGGGGCGTGGGTGGCGGTGTGGGGCGGGGCGGCGCTGCTGCCCGACTTCGACCAGGGCGGCATCTCCTGGAAGCGCGCCCTGCCGCGCCCCACCGGCTCGACGGTGGCGCAGATGTGGGGACCGCTGAGCACCACCGCGGCCGCCGCCGTCGGCCGCCTGGCCGGCGGGCACCGCTGGGGCACCCACGACCCGCTGCTGGCCCCGCTGGTGGCCGGCGCGCTGGCGTGGGCGGCCTCCCTGCACCCGTGGAGCGCGCTGCTGGCGCTGGCGCTGGTCACCGGCGCGGCGCTGCGCGGGTGCCACTTCGTCGTGCCCGGGCGGGTGGAGACCACCGTGGTGGGCAACCTGCTGCTGTCCTGGGGGCTGGCGTGGTGGGTGCTGCAGCGCACCCCCGGCGGGGTGGAGTGGCTGCCGTGGGCGGTGGCCGGCGGGGTCCTGGTGCACGTGCTGGGCGACTGGCTCACCGTCGGCGGGGTGCCCTGGCCGCTGGCCACGCCCGTGGCGCTGCTGGGCGGGCGGCGCCGGCGCACCGCGCTAGGGCTCTTCCGCACCGGAGTGCGCGTCGAGGGCGCCGTCGCCGCGCTCGCCGTCGTGCTCGCCGCCGCCCTGCTGGCCCGCCACCTGCTGCCGGCCTGACCCGCCGGCACCGTCGCCCGGCGCCCCGCCCGGCGCCCCGCCCGCACCCGCGTCGGCGCGCCGGTCCTCCTGCCCGCGCTCGCGCTCCTCCCGCTCGTGCTCCTCCTGCTCGTGCTGCTCGTGCTCGCGCTCCTCCTGCAGCGGGGAGGGCCCGAAGCGCACGTGCACCTGCTCGAAGCCCTTGTGCCGCTGGGCCTGCGCCAGGCGGGTGTAGGCGCGCTGGTCCGCCTCGGTCAGCTCCACCGCGTCCGTCAGCGGCGTCAGCAGCGCGCGCGGGTACAGCCGCCGGGTGCGCACCACGTCCGCCTCCACGCACAGCACCACGCAGCACGAGGCGACGAAGAGGAACGCGATGCCGCCCAGGACGACGGTGAAGACCTGGTTGGACACGCTCGAGCGGGCGGCGACCTCGGCGACCAGGCCGGCGCCGAAGTACTGCAGCAGCTGCCACAGCACCCCCATCACCAGCGCCCCGGGCAGCACGGTGCGCACCGGTGGGCGGTGCGCGGCCGCCAGCCGGAACGCCACGAGGAAGCCCACGCCGGCCAGCGCGGCGGCGCCGGCGCGCGAGGCCCACGCGCCCGCCCCGGCGGGGACGTAGGCGCCGATCAGGGCGCTGAGCACCGCGGTGCCCACCACGAAC
Source organism: Kineococcus gypseus (assembly GCF_050871305.1). NCBI lineage: Bacteria > Bacillati > Actinomycetota > Actinomycetes > Kineosporiales > Kineosporiaceae > Kineococcus > Kineococcus gypseus. The sequence goes on from NZ_JBJLRD010000034.1 coordinate 9,039, forward strand.
AGCCCGGCGGTCACCAGCAGCAGCAGCGCGCGCCCGCGCGCGGCGAAGGGGTTGGGCCGCTCGTTGCGCGGCACCGCCCAGGCCACGTTCGCCGCGTTCTGCAGCGCCAGGCCCACCCCCATCGCCCCGTACAGCGCACCGCCGACGCCCACCACCAGGCCCACCGCCCCGCCGCCCAGGCGCTCGGGCCCGCCCAGCTCGCCACCGATGACGGGCACCTGCGCCAGCGCCGAGTCGAGCACCGCCTCCTGCGCGGCCGGGTCCCCGGCCAGCACGTAGCCCAGCACCGTGGACAGCAGCAGCAGCAGCGGCACCAGCGACAGGAACCCGTAGTAGGTGATCAGCGCGGCCAGGTACGCGCCCTGGTCCTCGAAGAACTTGTAGGCCACCGCCAGGGGGTAGCCCACGGCCGGGTGCCGGCGCTGGAAGGCGTCGGCGCGGGCGACGGCACCGGGGCGGGCACCGGAGCGCGCACCGGAGCGGGCCCCGGGTCGCGCACCGGGTCGGGTCGGGGCGGCTGGCACGGGCACATCCTCACGGGAGCGCCGGGCACCCGCAGCACGACCCGCGGGCGGCGCGCACCCGCGCACCCGGCACGCACCCGGCGCGCTCCCGTCGCGCACCCGTCACGCTCCCGGCGCGCACCCGTCACGCTCCCGGCGCGCACCCGGCGCGAACCCGTCCGCGCCACGTGGCGCGACCCCGTGCCCCAGCGGGCCCGGCCGGGTTAGGGTCGAGCGCATCCACCGCCCGACCGGGTGACCGGGAGGGCCCCAGGGGGAGGATGCGACATGACGGAACCCCAGCGCCGCTTCGGCGGCGGAGGAGAGCGGGAATCCCGCCACCTCGCGCTGCTCGAGGAGCAGCTCGGCGCCGCCCGATCGCGGCTGGCGCAGGTCGACGCCCAGAACGACCGCCTCGCCGCCACGCTGCGCGACGCGCGCGACCAGATCGTCTCGCTCAAGGCCGAGGTGGACCGCCTCGGGCAGCCGCCGGCGCAGTTCGCCACGTTCCTGGCCGCCGTCGGGGAGGGCACCGCCGACGTCGTCAGCGCCGGGCGCCGCCTGCGCGTGGCCGTCAGCCCCGGCGTGGAGCTGGCCGCGCTGCGCCCGGGCCAGGACGTCATGGTCAACGAGGCGATGAACGTGGTGGCCGCGTGCGACTACGAGCGCACCGGGGAGCTGGCCACCGTCAAGGAGCTGCTCGGCGACGGGCGCGCGCTGGTGCTCGCGCGCGCCGACGAGGAGCGCGTGGTGCGCCTGGCCGGTCCCCTGGAGGACGGACCGCTGCGCGTGGGCGACTCCCTGACCGTGGACACCCGCTCCGGCTTCGCCTTCGAGCGCATCCCCAAGGCCGAGGTCGAGGAGCTCGTGCTGGAGGAGGTGCCCGACATCGACTACGAGGACATCGGGGGCCTGGGCCCGCAGATCGAGGCCATCCGCGACGCGGTGGAGCTGCCGTTCCTGCACGCGGACCTCTTCCGCGAGCACGGCCTGCGCCCGCCCAAGGGCATCCTGCTGTACGGCCCGCCCGGCTGCGGCAAGACCCTGATCGCCAAGGCGGTGGCCAACTCCCTGGCCCGCAAGGCCGCCGAGATGCGCGGGGAGACGCAGGCGAAGAGCTACTTCCTGAACATCAAGGGCCCCGAGCTGCTGAACAAGTACGTCGGCGAGACCGAGCGGCACATCCGGCTGATCTTCGCGCGCGCCCGGGAGAAGGCCGGCCAGGGCACCCCCGTGGTGGTCTTCTTCGACGAGATGGAGTCGCTCTTCCGCACCCGCGGCTCGGGGGTGTCCTCCGACGTGGAGACCACGATCGTGCCGCAGCTGCTCAGCGAGCTCGACGGCGTCGAGCGCCTGGAGAACGTCATCGTCATCGGCGCCTCCAACCGCGAGGACATGATCGACCCGGCGATCCTGCGCCCGGGCCGCCTGGACGTGAAGATCAAGATCGAGCGTCCCGACGCCGAGAGCGCCGGGCAGATCTTCGCCAAGTACCTCACCCCCGACCTGCCGCTGCACGCCGACGACCTCGCGGCCAACGGCGGCAGCGCCCGCGCCGCGGTGGACGCGATGATCCAGGCCACGGTGGAACGCATGTACACCGAGAGCACGGAGAACGAGTTCCTCGAGGTCACCTACGCCGGCGGCGACAAGGAGGTCCTGTACTACAAGGACTTCAACTCCGGCGCGATGATCCAGAACATCGTGGACCGCGCCAAGAAGACGGCCATCAAGGACCTGCTGACCTCCGGGCAGCGGGGCCTGCGCGTGGAGCACCTGATGAGCGCGTGCGTGGACGAGTTCAAGGAGAACGAGGACCTGCCCAACACCACCAACCCCGACGACTGGGCCCGCATCTCCGGCAAGAAGGGCGAGCGGATCGTCTTCATCCGCACCCTAACGCAGGGCAAGAAGGGCACCGAGGCGGGCCGCTCCATCGACACCGTCGCCAACACCGGCCAGTACCTGTGAGGACCGGCGCCTGAGGCGCCGCGGGCCCGCACCCCACCGGGGTGCGGGCCCGTCGCGCGCGCAGGCCGGTGCTCACGACGTCCCGGCGTCCAGCCGCCGGGACGGCCCGGTGTCCAGCCACCACGACGGCCAGGCCGCCAGCAGCGCGCGCGAGTCCGGCACGAACGGCCAGGAGGGGTCGGCCAGCCGCTCGCGCAGGCGCTGCGCCGGCTCCCACCAGCCGGCGGCGACCTCGGAGGCCTGCAGCGCCAGGGCGGTGCCGTCCCACCACGCCTCGTACACGTGGGCCAGGCAGTGGGTGGCGTCGTCGCGGTACCAGCGGCGCAGCACCGGGCGCAGCGCCCGCGCCCGCACCCCCAGCTCCTCGGCCAGCTCGCGCCGCGCGGCGTCGAGGGGGTCCTCGCCGGCGGCCACGACCCCGCCGGCCAGGCAGTCGTGCGCGCCGGGGTTGACGTCCTTGGTCGTGGTGCGCCGGTGCACGAACACGCCCCCGCGCCCGTCGCGCAGCAGCACCCCGGTGGCCGCGTGCGGCAGGTTCAGCGCCCGCACCCGCGAGCGCGGCGCCGCCCCGGTGACCCGCCCGCGCTCGTCGCCCGGGTCGTACAGCGCCACGACCTCCTCGCCCGGCGTCGCGACCTGCCCGCCCGGCGCGGCGACCCGCTCGCCGGCCCCCGCACCGCCGCTCTCGCGCCCGTCCGCCACGGCCCGGACGCTACCGTCGCGCCGCGCCGGCCGGGGCCGCGGACGTGAGCGAGGACTCCCCGCCACGGGCGCCCGGCGCCCGGGTGGAGCGCTTAGGGTTGAGCGGGTGCGCGCCTCACCGCCCCGTCCCGCCCCGGCCCGCCGGCTGCTGCCCGCGGCCGCCGCCGTCGCGGCCGCCGCGCTGCTGCTGGCCGGGTGCGGGGAGGACGAGGAGCGCGCCGCGGTGAGCACCGCGCAGGTGCAGCGCGGGGACGTGCAGGAGGTCGTCGAGGCCGCCGGCACGGTGCAGCCGCGCGCGGCCGCCGCGGTCGCGGTGCCGGCCACCGGCACGGTGGCCGCCCTGGAGGTCGCCGACGGCCAGCGCGTCGAGGCCGGGCAGGTGCTGGCCGTCATCGACTCCCCGCAGGCCGAGGACGCCCTGGAGCAGGCGCAGCAGGCCGACGCGCGCGCCGCCTCCTCCTCCTCGTCCTCGCCGGCGGGCGGCTCGGCGCAGGTGGCCGCCGAGCAGCGCCGCGCGCGCGCCGAGGCGCAGGCGCGCTTCGACGAGGCCGAGCGCCAGGCCGCCGCCATCGCCGAGCCGGTCGCGCGCGAGGCGGCGCTGGCCGCGGTGCGCTCCTCGCGCACGCAGTACGAGCTGCTGGCCGCGCAGTCGCAGGCCCTGCTCGAGCGCGTCGACGCCGGCCTGGCCGGCGTGGACGAGGCGGTGGCCTCCCTCGGGCAGGCCCAGCGCGTGCAGACGCGCGCGGCCCTGGCGGCCGCGCGCGCCACCGTCGAGGCCCTGACGGTGCGCGCCCCCATCGCCGGCACCGTCTCCCTGGCCACCGGCGCCGGCTCCGGCGGCGGGCTGCCCGCCGGCGCCGCCGGCCTGCTGCAGGGCAGCGGGCTGTCCCTGCCGCCGGAGGCGCTCGAGGGCGCCGCGGCCGGCGCACCGGCACCGGCCGGCGCGCCGGTGCTGGCCGTGGGCGCGGCCGTCTCGGCCGGCTCGACGCTGCTGAGCGTGGTGGACGCCTCGGTGCTGACGCTGCGCGCCGACGTCGACGAGTCCGACGTGCTGCGCGTGCGCCCGGGCCAGGGCGCGCGGGTGGACGTCGACGCCGTCGAGGGCGCCACCTACCGCGGCACCGTCACCAGCGTGGACCCCACCGCCACCGGCTCGGGCACCGGGGCGGTGACGTACGCGGTGCGGCTGAGCTACGACGGCGGCACCGGCGCCGACGGCGCGCCGGCGCCCGCACCGCTGCCGGGCATGTCCGCCGTGGTCTCCCTGGTCGTGGCCGAGGCCCGCGACGCGCTGCGGGTGCCGGCCGCGGCGGTGCTGCGCGCCGGCGCCGAGGGGGCCGACCCGGACTCCGAGGCGGTGTGGGTGGTGCGCGACGGCGCCGCCGAGCTGCGCCCGGTCACCGTGGGCGTGCGCGGGCAGGACGCCGTGGAGGTCACCGACGGGCTGCGCGCGGGCGAGCGCGTGGTCAGCGCGGGCGCCGCCGAGGTGCGCGCGGGTCAGCAGCTGCCGTGAGGGGCCCGCGCCGGCGCGCCGGTCTGGGGCCCGCCGAGGGGGTCGCGGCGCTCGCGCACCTGGACCCGGCCGCCTCGACCCGCCCGCCGACCGCCCCGCCCGCCCCCGCCGCCGCCGCTGCTCCCGCCGCTGCGGGCCCGGCCGGTGCGGGCGGGCGCGCCGGGCGCGTCGCGGCCATCGAGGCGGTGGACGTCACGCGCAGCTACTCCTTCGGGGAGGGCTCGGTGCAGGCGCTGCGCGGGGTCAGCTTCACCGTCGACGACGGCGAGTACGCCGCCATCGTGGGGCCCAGCGGCTCGGGCAAGTCCACCCTCATGCACCTGCTGGGCTGCCTGGACCGGCCCACCACCGGCACCCTGCGCGTGGGCGGGCGCGACCTGCGCGAGCTGTCCGACACCGAGCTGGCGGACCTGCGCAACCGCGAGATCGGCTTCGTCTTCCAGGCCTTCCAGCTGCTGCCGCGCTCCAGCGCGGTCGACAACGTCGCCCTGCCGCTGCTCTACCGCGGCGTGAAGGGCCCCGAGCGGCGCGAGCGCGCCGCCGAGGCGCTGCGCGCGGTCAACCTCGGGCACCGCCTGACGCACCGGCCCACCCAGATGTCCGGCGGCGAGCAGCAGCGCGTGGCCATCGCCCGCGCCCTGGTCGGCGAGCCGCGCATCCTGCTGGCCGACGAGCCCACCGGCAACCTCGACACCCGCAACGGCGCGGAGGTCATGCGCATCCTGGAGGAGCTCAACGCCCAGCGCGGCGTGGCCGTCGTGCTGGTCACCCACGACGACGAGGTCGCCGTGCGCGCGCGCCGGCAGGTGCGCGTGCGCGACGGCCTGGTGGAGTCCGACAGCGCCGCCCCGGCACCCGGCGGGGGAGCGGCGTGAAGGGCCTGGAGGCCTTCCGCGTGGCGCTGGACGCGCTGCGCGGCAACCGGCTGCGCAGCCTGCTGACGATGCTCGGGGTGGTCATCGGCATCGCCGCGGTCGTCGTGGTCGTCTCCATCGGCGCCGGCGCGCGCGAGCGCATCGAGTCGCAGGTCGAGGGCCTGGGCTCGAACCTCGTGCTGGTGGTCCCCGGCCGCTTCGACACCGCGAACCTGTCGGCCAACGCCCCGGCGGCCTCCACGCTGCAGCTGTCCGACGCGGAGCTGCTCGCCGACGTCGTCGGCGACCCGGAGGCGGTCACCTCCCGCGTGACCTCCGGCGCGCAGGTGCGCGCCGGGGCGGTGGAGCAGTTCACCACCGTGCAGGGCTCGGACGAGAACCTGCCGGAGGTCTTCACCCGGCCGGTGGCCACGGGGCAGTACTTCTCCGCCACGGACGTCGAGACGCGCCGGCGCGTGGCGGTGCTCGGCTCGCGCACCGCCGAGCTGCTCTTCGCCGGCGCGGACCCGGTGGGCCGGCAGATCACCGTGGCCGGCACCCGCTTCCGCGTGCTGGGGGTGCTCGCCGAGCAGGGCGAGTCCTTCGGCGTCTCGCAGGACAACGAGGTGCACGTGCCCGTCACCACCGCCCAGCGCCTCTTCGGGCTGGACCGCGTGGACGCCTTCGCCGTCAAGGCGCCCACCGCCGCCGCGGTGCCGGACCTCTCGCGCCGCCTGCAGCGCGCGCTGGAGGAGGAGTACCCCGACCAGGCCTTCAGCGCGGTGACGCAGACGCAGATCCTCGGCGTGGTCGGCGACATCCTGGGCCTGCTGACCGGGGTGCTGGCCGCCATCGCCGGCATCTCCCTGCTCGTGGGCGGGGTGGGCGTGTCGAACATCATGCTCGTCTCGGTGCGCGAGCGGACCCGCGAGATCGGCCTGCGCAAGGCCCTGGGCGCGCGCCAGCGCGACGTGCTCGTGCAGTTCCTCGTCGAGGCGGTGCTGCTGACCAGCGTCGGCGGGGTGATCGGCATCGCGCTGGGCGTGTCCGGCTCGCTGCTGCTGGACCGCTTCTCCCCGCTGCCGGCCAGCGTGGAGTGGTGGAGCCCGGTGGTCGCCTTCGTCGTCTCCGCCTCGGTGGGCGTCTTCTTCGGCGTCTTCCCCGCCCGCCGCGCCGGGCGCCTGGACCCCGTCGTGGCGCTGCGCGCCGACTGAGCCGGGCGCAGCGCGCCGACCGGGCTCAGCGCTGCGCGCGGACCGAGCCGGACGCGGCGCGCACCGGCCGGGCCGGGTGCGCGCGCGCCCCGTAGGGTCGGGGCGTGAGCGTGCGCAGGGTCACGGGCCTGGAGACCGAGTACGGCATCTCCGTCCCCGGGCAGCCGGGGGCCAACCCGGTGCTGCTGTCGGCGCAGGTGGTCAACGCCTACGCCGCCCCGGCGGCCGGCTCGATGGCCGCGGCGCTGCGCGCGCGCTGGGACTACGAGGACGAGGCGCCGCTGCGCGACGCGCGCGGCTTCGAGCTGCAGCGCACCGCCGCGCACCCCTCGCAGCTGACCGACGCGCCGGTGCGCGGCGACGGCCGGGGCCGCGGGGCGCGCCGCGCGGCGCCCAGCGCCCCGGACGTGGTCAGCGCCGAGGCGGAGGACCCCACGACGGCCAACGTCATCCTCACCAACGGCGCGCGCTTCTACGTCGACCACGCCCACCCGGAGTACTCCTCCCCGGAGGTGCTCACCCCCCGCGACGCGGTGCGCTACGACCGCGCCGGGGAGCGGATCCTGCTGGAGGCGCTGCGCCGGGTGGAGGCCACCCCGGGCCTGACGCCGGTGACCGTCTACAAGAACAACACCGACGGCAAGGGCGCCTCCTACGGCACCCACGAGAACTACCTGATGAACCGCAGCACGCCGTTCGCGGACGTGGTGCGCCACCTGACGCCGTTCTTCGTCTCGCGGCAGGTCTTCACCGGCGCCGGGCGGGTGGGCCTGGGGCAGGACTCCTCCGGCAGCGGCTACCAGATCAGCCAGCGCGCGGACTTCTTCGAGGTCGAGGTCGGCCTGGAGACGACGATGAAGCGCCCCATCATCAACACCCGCGACGAGCCGCACGCCACCGCCGAGAAGTACCGGCGCCTGCACGTCATCGTCGGCGACGCCACCATGTGCGAGGTGGCCACCCTGCTGAAGGTGGGCACCACCTCCCTGGTGCTGGCGCTGCTGGAGGACGGCGCGCTGGAGTCCGGCCCGGCCGCGCAGCTGCAGCTGGCCGAGCCGGTGCGGGCCCTGCACGAGGTCTCCCACGACCCGACGCTGCGGCAGCTGGTGCGCCTGCGCGACGGCCGGCGCATGAGCGCGCTGCAGCTGCAGCGCGCCTACCTGGAGGCGTGCGCCGCGCACGTGGAGCAGCGCTGGGGCGCCGACGCCGACGCCGACACCGTGGAGGTCCTCGCGCGCTGGGACGCGGTGCTGACCAAGCTGGAGACCGACGTGCTCTCCGCCGCCCGCGAGGTGGACTGGGTCGCCAAGCTGCGCCTGCTGGAGGCCTACCGCTCGCGCGACGGGCTGGACTGGGACGCGGCCCGGCTGAAGGCGGTGGACCTGCAGTGGTCCGACGTGCGCCCGGAGAAGGGGCTGTACCTCAAGCTCGCCGCCTCCGGGCGCGTCGAGCGCCTGGTCGCCGAGGAGGCCGTGCAGCACGCGGTCACCCGCCCGCCGGAGGACACCCGCGCCTACTTCCGCGGCGAGTGCCTGGCGCGCTACGGCCCGCGCGTGGCCGCCGCCAGCTGGGACTCGGTGATCTTCGACGTGCCCGGGCGCGGGGCGCTGCAGCGCGTGCCCACCCTGGAGCCGCTGCGCGGCACCCGCGAGCACGTCGGCGCCCTGCTGGACCGCTGCGCCACCGCCGAGGAGCTCGTCGACGCCCTCACCGGCGCCTGAAGCGCCCGCCCCGCCTGAGCCGCCCGGGCCGCGCGTGGCAGGACACGGCCTCGCGCGCACCGGCGCGCACCGGCGCGCGCGGGTCTAGTGTCGTGACCGGGACGGCCGACGGGCCGGCCCGCGAGGCGAGGAACAGGGGGAGCCAGCGATGCCTGGACAGGAGCAGCAGCGCCCGAGCCGCCGCGAGGACGAGCCGGAGGAGGCCCCCGCGGTGCCCGCGCAGGGCGCGGCGCACGCGAAGGAGACCGACGCCGAGGTCGACGCCCTGCTCGACGAGATCGACGAGGTCCTGGAGTCCAACTCCGAGGAGTTCGTGCGCGGGTTCGTGCAGAAGGGCGGGCAGTAGGCCCGGCAGCGATCGGCGGGGCCGGGGCGACCCGGTCCCGCCGTCGCACCCGCCCGCACCTGGGCGTGCACCGCCTGCGCCCGCCCGCGCGCGGGCGCGCCGGGTGCGGGCGCGGGGGCGGCCGGTAGGGTCGAGCGGGTGAGCCAGGACCCCAGCGGACGGCTCCCGGCGGCGTACCTCGTGCCGGGCTCCTCGTCCTTCACCGAGTTCGTCCGAGACCACGCCCCCGACGTGCTGCCCGGCGCGCGGCGCCTGCCCGCCGGCACCGGCGCCCTGGGCGGCGGGCCCGGCGCCGGTCAGCCCCCGCACGCCACCACCATCGTCGCGATCGTCTTCGCCGACGGGGTGGTCGTGGCCGGCGACCGGCGCGCCACCGCCGGCAACGTCATCGCCCAGCGCGACATCGAGAAGGTCTTCCCCGCCGACGACCACTCCTGCGTGGGCATCGCCGGCACCGCCGGGCTGGCGCTGGAGATGGTGCGCCTGTTCCAGGTGGAGCTGGAGCACTTCGAGAAGCTCGAGGGCGCGCTGATGTCCTTCGAGGGCAAGGCCAACCGCCTCTCGACGATGATCCGCGGCAACCTCGGCCTGGCCATGCAGGGCCTGGCCGTGGTGCCCGTCTTCGCCGGCTACGACCTGGCCGAGGGCCGCGGGCGCATCGTCAGCTACGACGTCACCGGCGGGCGCTACGAGGAGGTCGACCACCACGCCGTCGGCTCCGGCTCCGTCTTCGCCCGCGGGGCGCTGAAGAAGCTCTTCCGCCCCGGCGCCGACGCGGGCACCGCGGTGCGCGTGGCGGTGGAGGCGCTGTGGGACGCCGCCGACGACGACTCCGCCACCGGCGGCCCGGACCTGCTGCGCCGGCTGTGGCCGGTGGTGGCCGTGGTCACCGCCGGGGGCTACCGCCGCCTGGGCGAGGACGAGCTCGGCGAGGTCGTGCAGGACGTCGTGGCCGGGCGCACCGGCAACCCCGGCGGCAACCCGCTGAGCGCCCCGCAGCCCACCCCGGCGCTGCCCGCCTCGACGCAGCCCGCCCCGACGCAGCAGGGAGGTGCCTCCGCGTGAGCGTGCCGTTCTACGTCTCGCCCGAGCAGGTGATGAAGGACAAGGCCGACTTCGCGCGCAAGGGCATCGCCCGCGGCCGCGCGGTCGTGGTCCTCGCCTGCGCCGACGGCATCGTCTTCGCCTCCGAGAACGCCTCGCGGGCCCTGCACAAGATCTCCGAGATCTACGACCGCGTCGCCTTCGCCGCGGTCGGCAAGTACAACGAGTTCGAGAACCTGCGCGTGGCCGGGGTGCGCTACGCGGACCTGCGCGGCTACTCCTACGACCGCAGCGACGTCACCGCCCGCGGCCTGGCCAACGCCTACGCGCAGACCCTGGGCACCATCTTCACCACCGAGTCCAAGCCGTACGAGGTCGAGCTCGTCGTCGCCGAGGTCGGCGCCAGCGCCGGCGAGGACCAGGTGTACCGGCTGACCTACGACGGCTCGGTGGCCGACGAGCACGGCTACGTCGCCATGGGCGGCTCCGCCGAGCAGATCACCGCCCGCCTGGCCGAGGGCTGGCGCCCGGGGCTGGGCCTGGAGGAGGCGCTGCGCCTGGCCGTGCAGGCGCTGGGCAGCGACGCGGCGGCCGCCGCGGCCGGCCCGGGACCGCGCCCCATCGCCGCCGACCAGCTCGAGGCGGCCGTGCTGGACCGCTCGCGCACCCGGCGCACCTTCCGCCGCCTGTCCCCGGCGGTGCTGGCCGCCGCGCTGGGCCAGGACGTGCCCGCCGAGACGGCCGGCGCGCCCGCCGGCGAGGGCGCCCCCGGCCCGGACACCCCGCCCGAACCGCCCGCCTGAGCGGCGCGCGGCACCCCGGGGCGGCCCGGCGGCACCCCGGCGGCACCCCGTCAGGACCGTGCGGGCCCGGTGGCGCGTTTCACTGCGCTGCCGGGCCCGAACGTGCCTATGGTGGGCAGATGGACCGCCGGATCTTCGGACTCGAGACCGAGTTCGGCGTCACCTGCGCCTTCGAGGGACAGCGCAAGCTCTCCCCGGACGAGGTGGCCCGCTACCTGTTCCGCAAGGTCGTCTCGTGGGGACGCTCCAGCAACGTCTTCCTGCGCAACGGCGCGCGCCTGTACCTCGACGTCGGCTCCCACCCGGAGTACGCCTCGCCCGAGTGCGACGACGTGCGCCAGCTCGTCGTGCACGACCGCGCCGGCGAGCGCACCCTCGAGGGCCTGCTCGTCGACGCCGAGCGCCGCCTGGAGGAGGAGGGCATCGCCGGGGAGGTGTTCCTCTTCAAGAACAACACCGACTCCGCCGGCAACTCCTACGGCTGCCACGAGAACTACCTCGTCTCGCGCCACGGCGAGTTCGGGCGCCTGTCCGACGTGCTGATCCCCTTCCTGGTCTCCCGCCAGCTCGTCGTCGGCGCCGGCAAGGTCGTGCAGACCCCCCGCGGGGCGGTGTACTCCCTCTCCCAGCGCGCCGACCACATCTGGGAGGGCGTCTCCAGCGCCACCACCCGCAGCCGTCCCATCATCAACACCCGCGACGAGCCGCACGCCGACGCCGAGCGCTACCGGCGCCTGCACGTGATCGTCGGCGACTCGAACATGTCCGAGACGACCACCATGCTCAAGCTCGGCGCCACCGACCTGGTGCTGCGCATGGTCGAGGAGGGCGTGCCGCTGCGCGAGCTGACGCTGGAGAACCCCATCCGCGCCATCCGCGAGATCAGCCACGACCCCACCGGCCGCAAGCCGGTGCGCCTGGCCAACGGGCGCGAGGCCAGCGCCCTGCAGATCCAGGAGGAGTACCTCGAGAAGGCCAAAGACTTCGTCGAGACCCGCGGCCTGCACACCCCCACCGTCAAGCGCGTGCTGGACCTGTGGGAGCGCGCCCTGCGCGCGGTGGCCACCGGCGACCTGAGCCTGGTCGACCGCGAGGTCGACTGGGTCATCAAGCGCAAGCTGCTGGAGCGCTACATGGCCAAGCACGGGCTGTCGCTGACCTCCCCGCGCATCGCCCGCCTGGACCTGGCCTACCACGACATCCACCGCGGCCGCGGCCTGCACTACCTGCTGGCCGCGCGCGGCATGGCCGAGCGGGTGTGCTCGGACATCGAGGTCTTCGAGGCGCTCTCGGTGCCCCCGCAGACCACCCGCGCCAAGCTGCGCGGGGACTTCGTGCGCGCCGCGCAGGACAAGCGCCGCGACTTCACCGTGGACTGGGTGCACCTGAAGCTCAACGACCAGGCCCAGCGCACCGTGCTGTGCAAGGACCCCTTCAAGTCCGTCGACGACCGCGTCGAGCGCCTCATCGCCAGCATGTGAGCACCGCGCCCCCGCACCCCGCGGGGCGCGGGGGCGCGGCGCTCGGAGGGTGCTCGGAGGGTGCTCGGAGGGTGCTGAGGGGGTGCTGTGGATCGGCTGCGGGGGCGCGGACCCGTCCCGCACCTGCCCGGCGGCGCGGTTAGGGTGCTGGGGACCGACCGACCCGACGTGAGGATCCCCGTGCCCCGCCGCCGCAACGCCCTCCTGCCCGCCGCCACCGCGGCGGCGCTCGCGATCCTGCTCGGCTCGTGCGCCTCCGAGCCGGAGCCCACGCCCGCGGAGCAGAGCGCGGCGGCCACCGAGCAGGCGGCCGCCATCGAGCCCGCCGCCGTCGACGACGCCCTGGGCGTGCAGGTCAGCGGCGAGGTGAACCCCGACGTGGCCCCGCAGGTGAGCATCACCACGCCGCTGTCGGTGCAGGAGACCACCCGCAAGGTCGTCGCCGCCGGCACCGGCGCCGAGATCGGCACCGAGGACGAGGTGCGCTTCGCGTACTCGCTGTGGGCCGGTTCCACCGGTGTCGAGCTGGACTCCAGCTACGGCGAGACCGACGCGCGCTTCGAGGTGGCACAGATCACCCGCGGCATCGCCCGCGGCTTCGTCGGCGCCCACGTCGGCGACCGCCTGGCCATCGCCATCGCCCCCGACGACGGCTTCGGCGAGGACGTCGCGCGCTTCCAGGCCGAGGGCGTGGACGCGCAGACCACGCTGGTGCTCGTCGCCGACGTCGTCGACGCGCGCGGTCCCGACCGCGAGGTGCCCACCGCCGCGCAGGGCGAGCCGGTCACCCCGCCGGCGGGCCTGCCGGCGGTCACCTACGACGCCGAGCAGCTGCCCACCGGCATCACCGTGCCGCAGCCGGCGCCGGCCCCGCCGGCCGAGACGGTCGCCCAGCCGCTGCTGCGCGGCGCCGGGCGCGTCGTCGAGGTCGGTGACCAGGTGACCATCCACTACGTGGGCGCCACGTACAACGACGGGCAGGTCTTCGAGAGCTCGCGCACCAACGGCCAGCCCTTCACCACCACCATCGGCACCGGGCAGGTCATCCCCGGCTGGGACGCCGGCATCCCCGGGCAGACCGTCGGCAGCCGCGTCCTGCTCGTCATCCCCGCCGCCCAGGCCTACGGCGACGCACCCACCGGCGGGCAGCCCGCCGGCCCGCTGGTCTTCGTCGTGGACATCCTCGACGCGTTCTGAGCCCGCGGGCCCGGCGCGCGCCGGGCCCGCACCCCGTCCCACCTCAGACCCACCTCCCTGACAGGAGCACCGCCGTGTCCGAGCCCGCCCAGCAGCGCACCAAGCCCGAGATCGACTTCCCCGGCGGCGAGCCGCCCACCGAGCTGCAGATCACCGACGAGATCGTCGGCGACGGCCCGGAGGCCACCGCCGGCACCACGGTGAGCACCCACTACGTCGGGGTGGCCTTCAGCACCGGCGAGGAGTTCGACGCCTCCTGGAACCGCGGGCAGCCCCTGGACTTCCCCCTGGGCGCCGGCATGGTCATCGCCGGCTGGGACCAGGGCATCGCGGGCATGCGCGTGGGCGGGCGGCGCCGCCTGGTCATCCCCCCGCACCTGGCGTACGGCGACCGCGGCGCCGGCGGGGCCATCAAGCCCGGCGAGACGCTGATCTTCGTGGTCGACCTCGTCGGCGTCGGCTGAGCCGCCCGGCACCACGCGGGACCAGCACGACCGGCACGAACAGCAGGACCAGCACGACCACACGACCGGCACGACCAGCGCCCCGGGCCGCCGCGAGCGGCCCGGGGCGCTGCGCGTCCGGCGTCGGGCGCCCGGCAGCGGTGCGCGTCAGGCGCCCAGCAGCGCGGCGGCGTGGCGGCCGGCGGCCGCGGCGGCCACGAACGCCGCGCGGTCGCGCCCGGGCCCGCGGCCCATCGTCGACAGCGGCACCGGGCACGCGGCCAGCGCCTCGTCCAGCCCCGCGGTGCCCACGGCGACCAGCCGGTGCCGCCCGGCCGGTGCGCACAGGCGCGCCGCGTCCGCGCGCACCGCGTCCCAGAAGGGGCCCGGCTCGTCGCCGGCGGCGGGCACCACCACGTCCGCCTCGGCCAGCGCCACGCGCCCGACCGCGGTGGCGCTGTGGTGCGACAGGCCCCGGTGCCGCTCGCGCTCGTCGGCCTGCGACACGCGCAGCGCCGCCACCGCCCGCCCGCCCAGCACCGCCGCGGCGTTCAGCGCCTCCCCGGCGGCCACCCCGGAGAAGCCCCAGCGCGAGCCGGTGCCCAGGTTGCCCGGTCCCTGCGCCACCACGACCACGTCCGCGCCGGCCACCAGGCGCGCGGCCAGCAGCCCGGTGTGCACGGTGGCCGCCTCCAGGTCCCCGCCGAAGCTCTGCCCGGTGCTCACGCACGCCTGCAGCCACCCCGCCGCGCGCAGGCCCGCCACCGCGCGCGAGAACGCCACCGGCAGCGCCGCGCCGTCGGTCATCACGTAGACCGCCCGCGCCCCCGGCGCGGCGCTGCGCAGCCCGGCCAGCACCGCCGGCAGCGCCGAGTGCAGGTCGGCGACCACCACCGGCGTGCCGGCGAGGTCGTCGGCCCCGGCCAGCAGCGCGTGGTGCGCCGACTCCTGCTCGTCCACGCCGAGCACCATCGCCTGCAGCGGCGTGTAGCGGGCCTTGACCAGGTGCCCGGCGCCGGCGGGCGGGTCCGCCGGCAGCGCCTCGGGCAGCGCCACGACCATGGCGTAGCCGCCGGTGCCCAGCCCGCGCACCAGCGCGGCGGTGTTCAGCAGGACGCGCTCACCGGGCGCCGGGCGACCCACCAGCTCCGGGTAGGCCAGGGCGCGCACCGTCGCGCCGGGGGAGTCCGGCGCCCCCGCCAGCGCCCCCGCCGACCCGGGTGCCCCCGCCAGCGCCGCCGCCGGCGTCCCCGCCGACCCGGCTGCCGCCGCGCTGCCGGGCGCCGCCTGCACCAGCACCTCGCACTCCACCGCCCCGGGCCACTCCCGCAGCACCCGCACGACCGTCCCCGAACGCCACCGCAGCACCCGGCGACCCTAGGCCGTCGCCGGCCGCGGGCGGGCGCCCCGCCACGGCGGCCGGCGCCCCGGCGAGCACCGCCCTCCCCGACCGGTGCACCGCCGCGAGCACCCGGTCCACCAGCGCGAGCGCCCGGTCCACCAGCGCGAGCACGGCCGCGGGCGGGGCGTACAGCCACCCGGCGCCGGCGCGCCGGGCCAGCGCGTGCACCGCCAGCGGCAGCGCGAGCGAGACGAGCACCACCAGCGGCGGCGCCCACGCCGGCCGCGCACCCGCACCGCCCGCAGCGCCCGCGCCCAGGGCCACCGCCGCGCTGACGCCCGTGCCCAGCACCAGCTCGTGGGCCAGGTACACCGGCAGGGTGCGCCGCCCCAGCCAGCTCAGCCGGGCGCGCACCACCCCCGCCGCCGCGCCCAGCCCGGTACCCGCCCGGGCGCCGAGCCGGGCGCCGAGCCGGGTGCCGAGCCGGGCGCCGACCCGGGGGCCGACCCGGGGGCCCGCGAGCGCCTCGGGCAGGCGGGCCAGCAGCACCGCCAGGCCCAGCCCGCCCAGCACGGACAGGGCGCTGACGGCGCTGCCCGCGCCGCGCCCGTGCACCAGCCCGGCGCCGTGCGCGCCCAGCAGCAGCGCCCCGCCGCCGGCCAGGGCGGCGGCCGCGGCGGTGCCCAGCCGCTCCAGCAGCCGCAGCAGCCACCGGCGCAGGCACCAGCCGAGCAGGAAGAACACCAGGCAGCGGGCCATCTGCTGCCACACGTAGTACGGCGCGCGCACCAGCTGCTCGGCGGCGGCCACCGACAGCACCGCCGCCGGCAGCAGCACCAGCGGCACCGCGCGGCCCAGGGCGCGCGCCAGCACCGTGAACGCGGCCAGCGCGTACAGGTACCACAGCCCCGTCGTGGGACGCACCGGCGCCAGCAGCAGCGGCACCAGGCTGTCGGCCTCCCACGGCTGGAACGTCGGCGTCACCGCGCGGAAGAGCGCGAAGCGCAGCACCGACCACAGCGCGAACACCCACAGCAGCGGCACCAGCCGCGCCCGCAGCAGCCACCCCCACGAGCGCTGCGCCGCCGAGGCGGCCAGCAGCCCCGAGACGCAGAAGAACAGCGGCATGCGCAGCAGCACCAGCTCGCCGTTGACCACCCGCCAGGCGGCCGGCAGCAGGTGCGCGGCGTCCAGGTGCAGCACCGCGTGGTGCAGCACGACGAGCACGATGGCCAGGCCCCGGGCCACGTCCAGGGCGGGCAGGCGGGGCACGGGCGGGACCTCCAGGTCGATCGGGGGCGGGCGGGTGCGGGACGAGCGGGCGGGTGCGGGTCCGGGGACCTCCTCGGCCGCCGCGGCCGCGCGCTGGAGCGCCACCGCGCGGCGGTGGCGCGCGCGGCGAGGTCGGGTAGCGTCCAGTCCACCATGGCGAGCTCCGGATCCAGCAGCGGCGCGGCGACCGCCGCCCGCGGCGCGCGGCGCACCGAGCGCCTGCTCAACCTCGTGATCGCCCTGTCGGCCACCCGCCGGTGGCTGACCAAGGAGCAGATCCGCTCCGCGGTGCCGCAGTACGCCGACTGCGCCACCACCGTCGCCTTCGAGCGCATGTTCGAGCGCGACAAGGAGGACCTGCGCGAGCTGGGCGTGCCCCTGGAGACCGGCGGGGAGGACCCCCTCTTCGGCGACGAGGCCGGCTACCGCATCGACCGCGACGCGTACGCCCTGCCGGAGATCGCCTTCACCCCCGCGGAGCTGGCGGTGCTCTCGCTGGCCAGCCGGGTGTGGCAGCAGGCCAGCCTGGCCGGCCCGGCCACCCGCGCCCTGGTGAAGCTGCGCAGCCTGGGCGTCGAGCCCGACGAGTCCTCCCTGGTGGGCCTGGAGCCGCGCGTGCGCACCAGCGAGCCGGCCTTCGACCCGCTGTACGCCGCCACCCGCGACCGCGCGCCGGTCTCCTTCTCGTACCGCCGCGCCGGCGGGGAGGCCACCACCCGGCACGTGGAGCCGTGGGCCATCGTCAGCTGGCACGGGCGCTGGTACCTCGTCGGCCACGACCGCGACCGCGGCGCCGTGCGCGTCTTCCGCCTCTCGCGCGTGTCCTCCGCCGTCAAGCGCATCGGCCGGCCCGGCTCGTACGAGGTGCCCGCCGACCTGGACCCGCGCGAGGTCGTCGCCGGCAGCGTCGGCGAGCGCACCACCCGACCGGCCCGCCTGCTCGTGCGCCCCGGCAGCGCCCTGGCCGTGCGCCGGCGCGCCACCGCCGTCGTCCCCGCGCCCGTGGCCGGTGGCGCGGCCGGGAGGGAGCGGGTGCCGGGGGAGACGGCGGGGGAGACGGCGGGGGAGACGGCGGGGGAGACGGCCGGGGAGGTGTTCGACGAGGTCGGCGTGGACGTGGGCGACGTGGAGGGCGCCGCCGACGAGCTGGCCGGCTACGGCGACGCGGTCGTCGTGCTCGAGCCCGCCGAGCTGCGCAGCGCCGTGCTGCGCCGGCTGCGCGGGGCCGCCGGGCTGGACCCCGCCGGGCTCGACCCCGCCGGCGAGGCGTCCACCGCCGCGGGCACCGCGCCGCAGCGCACCGCCGGGAGCGCGCCGTGAGCGGCAGCGCCTCCACCGAGCGCCTCTCCCGGCTGCTGGCGATGGTGCCCTACCTGCTGCGCCACCAGGGCATCCCGCTGGAGGAGGCCGCCGAGCACTTCGGGCTGAGCACCGACGACCTCGTGCACGACCTCGAGCTGCTCTTCGTCTGCGGCACCCCCGGGCACCTGCCCGACGACCTCATCGACGCGCGCTGGGAGTCCGGGCGCGTGTACCTGACCAACGCCGACCCCATCGCCCGCCCCGCGCGCCTGGCCGTCGACGAGGCCGTGGCCCTGCTCGTGGGCCTGCGCACCCTGGCCGAGGTGCCCGGCCTGCACGACCGCGACGCCCTGGACGGGGCGCTGGCCAAGCTGACCGAGGCCACCGGCGAGGCCGCCGCGGCCGCCGGCGCGGTGCGCGTGGACGTGCGCCCCGGCGACGACGCCGTGCTCGCGGACGTGCTGGCCTCGTGCCGGCGCGCGCTGGCCGGGCACCGGCGCCTGCGCCTGGCCTACCTGGTGCCCAGCCGCGACGAGCGCACCGAGCGCGACGTGGACCCCATGCGCCTGGTCACCGTCGACGGGCGCTGGTACCTGGAGGCGTGGTGCCACCGCGTGGAGGGGGTGCGCCTGTTCCGCGTGGACCGCATCGAGAGCGCCGAGGTCCTCGACGTCGACGGCACCCCGCCGGCGCGCGCGGTCTCGCGCGACGTGGACTCCGACCTCTTCCGCGCCAGCCCCGACGACCTGGTCGTCACCCTGGACCTGGCCCCGCAGGCGGCGTGGGTCGTGGACTACTACCCCGTGGAGTCCGTGACCACCGCCCCCGAGGGCGCCTGGGAGCAGGCCTCGCTGCGGGTGCGGCTGCGCTCGGCGGACACCCGCTGGGTGCGCCGGCTGCTGCTGCGCCTGGGCGCCGGCGCGCGCGTGGTGGACCCCCCGGAGCTGGCGGTGGAGGTGCGCGAGGCGGCGCTGCGGGCCCTGGACGCCTACGAGCGCGCCGGCACCACCGCGCGCTGACGCCGCAGCGCCCCACCACCTCCTCGCGCTGCGTGCACAAGTGGCCACGGGCGGTGGTTCCGCTGTGCCACGCTGTGCCCGGCCGGGCCCCGACGGAGGGGTTCAAGCGGACGCGGGTCCGTGCCGAAGCAGTGGGGGTCGCACGGCGGACAGCCGCCTGGACCACGAACGGAAGGTGCGCACCATGACCACGATCAAGGCCTCTTGCCCCTGCTGCGGCGACGTCGAGCTCACCCCCAAGCAGGTCCGCCTCGTGGTCTGCTCGGCCAAGGAGCGCTCCTTCTACGCCTTCGACTGCCCGCAGTGCAAGGACGAGGTGCGCAAGCCCGCCAGCGAGGACGTCGTGGCCCTGCTGGTCTCCGGCGGCGTGTCCGTCGAGCGCTGGGTCATCCCCGCCGAGGCCATGGAGGAGCGCCGCGGCGCCACCATCGCCTGGGACGACGTGCTCGACTTCGCCCTCGTGCTCGACTCCTGCGACGACCTCGCCGGCCTGGCCGGGCGCGGCCTGTCGGTGCGCTGACCCGCACCCCGGCGGGCGGCGCTCGCCGGCGCGCGCGGGCGCTCACCGGCGCCGGCCGGGCGAGCCGGCGGTGACGGGCGCGTGGCGCGCGGGTGACGAGCACCCGGCGCGCCGGTCCGGGTGCGCGCGGCGGGTCCGGTGCGCCGTGCGGGGGACGTACCATGGCGGTGCACCGTCCCCCTACGGAGGTTGAGCACCATGGGCGCACTGAAGCCCTGGCACATCATCGTGCTGGTCGTCGTTCTGCTCCTGCTCTTCGGCGCCAAGCGCCTGCCCGACGCCGCCCGCGGGCTGGGCCGCTCCCTGCGCATCTTCAAGAGCGAGGTCAAGGAGATGCAGAAGGACGACGACGACGTCGCCGAGCGCGGCACGGGGTTCAACCCCAAGGCCATCGACGACGGCCGCGTCAACGGCACCGACGCCCACCTGAACGGCACGCGCAGCAGCGAGGCGCCCAGCGCGTCGCGCGAGCGCTGACGCCCCCGCCGACCCGCTGACAGGAGGCCCCGGCGACGTGGCGGTCACGACTCTCCGACGGCGCGCGCCGAAGGACCCCGAGGGGCGCATGCCCCTGCGCGAGCACCTGGACGAGCTGCGCAAGCGGCTCTTCCGCGCGGCCCTCGGGGTCGTCGTGGGCGCCGCGGCCGGCTGGTGGCTGTGGCCCAACCTGGTCCTGCCGGGCCTGGAGGCGCCCTTCGACGCCTTCTCCGAGGGCCGCGGCGGGCTGAACTTCGCCGGGGCCATCAGCCCGCTGGACCTGCAGGTCAAGGGCGCCCTGTGGGTGGGCCTGATCGTCTCCAGCCCGGTGTGGATCTACCAGCTGTGGGCGTTCGTCACCCCGGGCCTGACCCGCAAGGAGCGCGCCTACGCCGTCGGCTTCGTCGCCGTGGGCGCGCCGCTGTTCGTGGCCGGCGTCGCCCTGGCGTACTTCATCCTGCCGACCACCCTGGCGCTGATCCAGCAGTTCACCCCCGACGACGCCTTCAACTTCGTCGACGCCCCCAGCTACCTGTCCTTCGTCATGCGCCTGCTGCTGGCGTTCGGCGTGGCGTTCCTGCTGCCGGTGCTGCTGGTCGCGCTGAACTTCGCCGGCCTCGTGCCCGGGCGCGCCATCCTCAAGCAGTGGCGCATCGTCGTCTTCCTCTGCTTCGTCTTCTCCGCGGTCTTCACGCCGACCCCGGACGCGCTGACCATGATCGTCATGGCGTGCCCGCTGATCGTGCTGTTCTTCCTGGCCATCGGCGTGTGCCTGTGGAACGACCGGCGCCGCGCCCGCCGCGCCGGGGAGAGTGAGTTCGCGAACCTCTCCGACGACGAGGCCAGCCCCCTCTGAGCCGCCCGCCGCAGCCCGACGGGGCCGGGCCCGCGTGAGCGGCCCCGGCCCCGTCGGGCTGCTGGTCAACCCCACCGCCGGGCGCGGGGCCGGCTTCGCCGCCGGCGCGCGCGTGCGCGCGGAGCTGCGCCGCCTCGGGCACGCCGTGACGGACCTGTCCGGCCCCGACCTGCCCGCCGCCCGCCGCGCCGCCCGGCAGGTGGCCGGCGAGGCGCAGGCCCTCGTCGTCGTCGGCGGCGACGGCCTCGTGCACGCCGCCGTGCAGGAGGTCGCCGGCACCGGCACCGCCCTGGGCATCGTGCCCGCCGGCACCGGCAACGACGTCGCCCGCGGCCTGCACCTGCCCCTGGGCGACCCCGTCGCCTCGGTGGCGGCCTTGTCCGACGCGCTGCGCACCGGCCGCCGCCGCGCCGTGGACGCCGTGCGCGTGCGCAGCGCCGAGGGGCAGCGCTGGTACGCCAGCATCCTCGCCTCCGGCCTGGACGCCCTCGTCAACGAGCGCGCCAACTCCTGGCCCTGGCCGCGCGGACCGGCCCGCTACACCCTGGCCACCCTGCGCGAGCTGGCCACCGCCCGCGGCGTGGGCCTGCGCCTGGAGCTCGACGGGCGCGTGGTGCACCGGCGCGTGCTGCTGGCGGCGGTGGCCAACACCCGCTGCTACGGCGGCGGCCTGGCCGTGGCCCCGCACGCCGACCCCGCCGACGGCCTGCTCGACGTCGTCGTCGTCGACGAGCTGAGCGCCCTGCCGGCGCTGCACCTGTTCACCCGCCTGCGCGGCGGCCGGCACCTGGGCTCGGCGGCCGTGCACGTGCACCGCGCCCGCCACGTGCGCCTCGAAGCCGTCGAGGCGCCCGGCGGACCCGGCGGACCCGGCGGGCGCGCGGTGCGCCGCGCGCGCACCCCGCGCCCCCACGCCGACGGCGAGCCCGTCGGCCGCCTGCCGCTGACCTGCGAGGCCGTCCCCGGCGCCCTGCACGTGCTCGCCTGAGCCGGGCGCGCCCGACCCCCGGGCGCGCCCGCGCGGCGCCCCGGGGGTCGGCGCGCACCGGTGGTGGCCGTGACGTACTGTCGCGGCATGGCGAGCCCCGCGGAACGCTACGCGGCAGCGCGCCGTCGCACCGAGGAGTCGCGCACCGAGCTCGCGCAGTTCGCGAGCACGCTCGGCTTCGACCTCGACGGCTTCCAGCTGCAGGCGTGCCGGGCGCTGGAGGCCGGCCGGGGCGTGCTCGTGGCCGCCCCCACCGGTGCCGGCAAGACGGTCGTCGGCGAGTTCGCCGTGCACCTGGCCCTGCGCACCGGCCGCAAGGCCTTCTACACCACCCCCATCAAGGCGCTGAGCAACCAGAAGTACGCCGAGCTCGCCGAGCGCCACGGCGCCGCCAGCGTCGGCCTGCTCACCGGCGACAACTCCGTCAACGGCGAGGCGCCCGTGGTCGTCATGACCACCGAGGTCCTGCGCAACATGCTCTACGCCGGCTCCCCCCTGCTCGACGGCCTCGGCTACGTCGTCATGGACGAGGTGCACTACCTCGCCGACCGCTTCCGCGGCGCCGTGTGGGAAGAGGTGATCATCCACCTGCCCTCCGACGTGCTCGTCGCCTCGCTGTCCGCCACCGTCTCCAACGCCGAGGAGTTCGGCGCCTGGCTGGACACCGTGCGCGGCGACACCGAGGTCGTCGTCTCCGAGCACCGCCCCGTGCCGCTGTGGCAGCACCTGCTCGTCGGCACCCGGATGTACGACCTGTTCACCGACCCCGCCGGCGACCCCCTCGAGGGCGACGAGGGCTCCCTGGTGCCCGGCGCCATCGTCAACCCCGAGCTCGTGGCCATGTCGCGCCAGCAGCTGCGCACCGACCGCGTGGCCGCCGCCGGCCGCGGGCGCGGGCGCACCCGCCCCGGCGGCGGGCGCCACGGCTCCGGCCCGCCCGGCGGGCGCACCGCCAGCCGCGCGCAGGTCCTGGAGGTCCTCGACGCCGCCGGCCTGCTGCCCGCCATCACCTTCATCTTCAGCCGCGCCGGCTGCGACGCCGCCGTCGCCCAGTGCGTCGCCTGGGGGCTGCGCCTGACCACCCCCGAGGAGGGCAAGCGCATCCGCGCCCTCGCCGAGGAGCGCTGCGCCGAGATCCCCTCCTCCGACCTGGCCGTCCTGGGCTACTGGGAGTGGCTCGACGGCCTCGAGCGCGGCCTGGCCGCCCACCACGCCGGCCTGCTGCCCGTCTTCAAGGAGACCGTCGAGCACCTCTTCGCCGCCGGCCTCGTCAAGGCCGTCTTCGCCACCGAGACCCTCGCCCTGGGCGTGAACATGCCCGCCCGCTCCGTCGTCCTCGAGCGCCTCGTGAAGTGGAACGGGCAGACCCACGTCGACGTCACCCCCGGCGAGTACACCCAGCTCACCGGCCGCGCCGGCCGCCGTGGCATCGACGTCGAGGGCCACGCCGTCGTCGTCTGGGGCCCGGGCACCGACCCCGAGGCCGTCGCCGGCCTGGCCTCGCGGCGCACCTTCCCCCTGCGCTCGAGCTTCCGGCCCACCTACAACATGGCCGTCAACCTCGTCGAGCAGGTCGGGCGCGAGCGCGCCCGCGACATCCTCGAGACCTCCTTCGCGCAGTTCCAGGCCGACCGCGCCGTCGTCGGCCAGGCCCGCCAGATCCGCGACCAGCAGAGCGCCCTGGCCGGCTACCGCCGGGCCATGACCTGCCACCTCGGCGACTTCGCCGAGTACTTCGCCCTGCGCCAGCGCATCGGCGAGCGCGAGAAGGAGCTCAGCCGCGCCGGCGCCGCCGAGCGCCGCGCCGAGGCCCGCCGCTCCGTGGAGTCCCTGAGCACCGGCGACGTCGTGCGCCTGCCCGGCGGGCGCCGCGACGTCTACGGCGTCGTGCTCGACCTCGTCGACGGCAAGGGCTTCGACGGGCCCTCCCCGCGCGTGCTCAGCCAGGACCGCCAGGTGCGCACCGTCTCCGCCCACGACTTCGCCGGAGCCGTCGAACCCGTCACCCGCGTGAAGGTGCCGCGCACCTTCAACTGGCGCAGCCCCCAGGCCCGCCGCGACCTGGCCTCCTCCCTGCGCAACGCCCTGGCCGAGGTCGGCGGCGGCGACGTGCCCCCGCGCCGCCGCGCCACCGGCCCCACCGGCGCCGCCGGCGACGACGCCGTCCTCACCGACCTGCGCGAACGGCTGCGCGCGCACCCCTGCCACGGCTGCGCCGACCGCGAGGAGCACGCCCGCTGGGCCGTGCGCGAGGAGAAGCTCGCCCGCGACACCCGCGCCCTGCAGCGCGCCATCGAAGGACGCACCGGCACCATCGCCCGCACCTTCGACCGCGTGTGCGACCTGCTCGCCGAACTGGGCTACCTCACCGCCGACGGCACCGCCGTCACCGACCCCGGCCGCACCCTGCGCCGCATCAACGCCGAGACCGACCTGCTCGTGGCCCAGTGCCTGCGCCACGGCGCCTGGAGCGGCCTGGCACCGGCGGACCTGGCCGCCGCCGTCTCCGTCCTCGTGCACGAGTCCCGCCGCGACGAGGGCGCCCCCACCGAGCGCGTGCCGCGCCGCGCCGAGGAGGCCATCGCCACCACCGTGCGCCTGTGGAGCGACCTGACCGACCGCGAGGACCACCACAAGGTCCCCGCCACCCGCGAACCCGACGCCGGCCTGGCCTGGGCCGTGCACCGCTGGGCCTCCGGGCACCGCCTCGACGCCGTCCTGCGCGACGCCGACCTCGCCGCCGGCGACTTCGTGCGCCGCTGCAAGCAGCTCGTCGACCTGCTCGACCAGATCGCCTCCGCCTCCCTCGACCCCGCCGTGCGCTCCGCCGCCCGCGAGGCCGTGGACGCCGTGCGCCGCGGCGTCGTGGCGCACACCTCCCTGACCTGACCCGCTCAGCCCGCCGCCAGCGCCGCCAGCACCCGCTGCACGCTCGAGCCCAGCCCCCAGCGCCGCACCAGCTCCTCCAGCGCCCCCGGGTCCGCCGCCGCCACCGGCAGCGCGTCGTCCACCTCCGGCACCGGCGCGTCCCGCGCGGTGCGCACCACCGCCGGCGCCGCGTCCAGGTACGCCGCCGCCTCCAGCAGCCGCCGCCGCTGCCCGCCCGGCACCCCCGCGCCCGGGTCGCCCGCCGCCGCGCGCACCCCCGCCAGGTCCCCGAAGCGCGCCAGCAGCGCCGCCGCGGTGCGCTCGCCGATCCCCGCCACCCCCGGCAACCCGTCGGAGGGGTCCCCGCGCAGCACCGCCAGGTCCGCGTACCCCGTCCCGCCGGCGACGCCGTAGCGCTGCGCCAGCCACGCCGCGTCCACCGATTCCGCCCGGCGCACCCCGCGACCCACGTACAGCACCCGCACCCCGGCCGCGTCGTCCACGAGCTGGAACAGGTCCCGGTCCCCGCTGACCACCAGCACGTCCGCCGCACCGCCCGCCGCGCGCGCGGCCCGCACCGCGCGCGCGGCCAGGGTGGCCGCGACGTCGTCGGCCTCGAACCCCGGGCAGCCCACCCGCGCCAGCCCGAGCGCGGCGAGCACGTCGACGATCACGGGCACCTGCGCGAGCAGCTGCGCGGGAGCGTCCTCGGCGCCGTCGGCGCCGACGCGGTGGGCCTTGTAGGACGGCAGCGCGGCCACCCGGAAGGCCGGGCGCCAGTCGTCGTCCCAGCACGCCACCAGCCGCGCCGGGCGGTGCTCGGCCACCAGGTGCGCCACCGCGTCCAGGAAGCCGCGCACCGCGTTGACGGGCGTGCCGTCGGGAGCGGTCAGCGTCGCGGGCACCCCGTGGAAGGCGCGGTAGTACAGCGAGGCGGCGTCCAGCAGCAGCAGGCGCCCGCGGGCGGGGGAGGGGGGCACCCCCGGATCCTCGCACCGCCGGCGCGCGCGGGTCCCCCGGTCGTCGCAGCGGCTCCCACCCGCGGGAGGACGCGCGCGCCGCGCCCGTGGCGCACCCTGGGGGTGGACGTCCTCGCCCGGTACCCACCGGGCGGGCCGCGACGAGGAGGAACCGCAGTGCACACCACCGCCCGAACCACCCGCACGCCGCGCCGACGCCTGGTCCTGCTGGCCGGCTCCGGCGCCGCCGCCCTCGCCCTGGGCCTGGGCGCGTGCGGCGCCGACGAGCAGGCCGCCGCGCCGGCGGCCACGACGCAGCTGTCCGCCTACGAGGTCGTGCAGGCCTCCGCCGAGACCTCCACCACCGCGGGCAGCGCCAAGTTCTCCTTCAGCGTCGAGGGCACCGCCCCCGGCGAGCAGGCGGTCACGGTCACCGGCGACGGCGCCTTCGACTCCGCCGACGAGGCCGTGCGGGTGCAGGTCGCCCTGCCGGCCGCCACGGGCGCCGCGGGCGGCGGCGGGTCCGTGGAGCTGCGCGTGGTCGACGACGTGGCGTACGCCTCCGGCTCCCCGCTGACCGGTCGGGGCCAGTGGGTGCGCCTGCCGCTGGACGCCGCGGCCGTCGGCGTGGACGCCGGCACGCTGGACCCGGCCCGCCAGCTCGAGCAGCTGCGCGCCGTCGCCGGCGACGTGCAGGAGGTGCCCGGCACCACCGTGCGCGGCGTCGAGACCCGCGGCTACCGCGGCAGCGTCGACCTGGCGGAGGCGCTGGAGCAGCTGCCCCCCGAGCAGCGCACCCCGGACGCCGAGCGCGCCGCCGCCGAGGTCGGCAGCGTGCCCTTCACCCTCTACGTCGACGACGAGAACCGCCCCGCGCGCCTGACGGTGGACGTCGCCGGCCCCGAGGGCGTGCAGGCCACGGTGAGCATGGACTACTACGACTGGGGCAGCGACGTGGACGTCGCCGCCCCGGACCCGGCCACGGTCACGGAGCTGCCGCTGGGGGAGACCCCGCAGGCTCCCGCACCGGCCGGCACCCCGGCGACCGCCGGCGCCTGAGGGCCGCAGCACGACGCGCAGGGCCCGGCCGGGGAACCGGCCGGGCCCTGCTGCTGCCGGGGTCGACCGTCGGCGCACCCCTCGACAGGTAAGTAACTTCCGCTTATCGCGATCAAAATATGTGATCGCACGAATGGCACCGGTCGCTGCCCCGAGCCGCGCACCGCCGGAACGCGCACGTTCGAGGAACACAGGCGCCGCTGCACCCGCCGGGGGAGCGCCACCGGTACTGCCTAGGCTGCCCGCGTGGACGCACCCGAGCCCGCGCCGCGCCAGCTGTACC
Source organism: Kineococcus gypseus (assembly GCF_050871305.1). NCBI lineage: Bacteria > Bacillati > Actinomycetota > Actinomycetes > Kineosporiales > Kineosporiaceae > Kineococcus > Kineococcus gypseus. The sequence goes on from NZ_JBJLRD010000034.1 coordinate 35,776, forward strand.
GCGGCGGCGCCGTGTACAGCCCGGCGGACCCCTTCGCGACCGCCATGCTCGTCGAGGGCGGCGCGGTGGCCTGGATCGGACCCGACGAGGCCGCGGGGGCGTGGACGCGCGGCGACGAGGAGGTCGTCGAGCTGCGGGGGGCGCTGGTCACGCCCGCCTTCGTCGACGCCCACGTGCACCTGACCGAGACGGGGCTGCGCGCCACGGGCCTGGAGCTGTCCGGGGCGCGCAGCGCCCGCGAGGTCCTCGACGCCGTGGCGGGCGCGGCGCGCGGCGGCAGCGCCCTGGTGGTCGGCGCCGGGTGGGACGAGAGCACGTGGCCGGGCGGGGAGGAGCCGCCCACGCGCGCGCAGCTGGCGGCGGCCGCCGGGGGAGCGGCGGTGCACCTCTCGCGCGTGGACGGGCACAGCGCCCTGGTCTCGACGGCCCTGGCCGAGCGGGCGGGCCTGCGGGGGCTGCCCGGCGGGGAGGGGGACGGACCCGTGCGCGGGGCGGCGCACGCGGCGGCGCTGGACGCGCGCTGGGAGGCGCTGGACGCCGCGAGCGCGGACGCGGCGCGGCGGGCGGCGCTGCGGGCGGCGGCCGCGGCGGGCATCGGGGCGGTGCACGAGATGTCGGGCCCGTCGCTGGCGCCGCCGGGGGACCTGGTGGCGCTGGCGGCGCTGGCCGGGCCGGGCAGCGGCGCCGAGCGCGCCGAGGGCCGCGAGGCGCTGCCGGAGGTGGTGCCGTACCTGGCGCGGGCGCTGCGCGAGCCGGGGGAGGTCGCCGCCCTGGTCGCGGAGCTGGCCGCGCAGGGGGTGCGCCTGGCCGGGGTGGGCGGGGACCTGGCCGTGGACGGGGCGCTGGGCTCGCGCACCGCGGCGCTGCGCGAGGACTACGCCGACGCGCCGGGCGAGCGCGGGGTGCTGCACCTGGACGCCGACGCCGTGCGCGCGCACCTGCGCGCGTGCACCCTCGCCGGCGTGCAGGCGGCCTTCCACGCCGTCGGCGACGCCGCGCTGGACGTGCTGGCCGCGGCGCTGCAGGACGTGGCGCGGGAGCTGGGCGCGCCGGCGCTGGGCGGGCGCGGGCACCGCGTCGAGCACGCCGTGGCCGCGGGGGCCCACGTCGTGGAGGTGCTGGCGCATCTGGGGGTGGGGGTGTCCACGCAGCCGGCCTTCGACGCGCTGTGGGGCGCTCCGGCGGGCACCTACGAGCGGCGGCTGGGGCCCGCGCGCGCCGCGCTGCTGCACCCGTTCGCGGCCCTGGCGGCCGCCGGCGTGCCGCTGGCGCTGGGCTCGGACTCGCCGGTGACGCCGCTGGACCCGTGGGGGGCGGTGCGCGCGGCGGCGTTCCCGCACCGCGAGGAGCACGCCGTCTCGGTGCGCGCGGCGTTCCTGGCGCACACCCGCGGCGGGCACCGGCTGGCCGGGCGCGGGCACCCGGGGGTGCTGCGCCCGGGCGCGCCGGCCACCTACGCGGTCTGGGAGGCCGGCGACCTCGTCGTGCAGGCCCCGGACCGGCGCCTGTCCGGGTGGAGCACGGACGCGCGCTCGGGCACCCCGGGCCTGCCGGACCTGGCCCCGGGAGCGCCGGCACCGCGCTGCCTGCGCACCGCCGTGGACGGCGCGCTGGTGCACGACGAGCTCGGCGGCTGACCCCCCGCGGGGGGACCGGTGGGGGGCGGGAGCGGCCGCGACACGCCGACACGCTCGCCGACACGCCGACGGCGGCGCCGGATCGGCGTCCGGGGGCGCGCCCCTGACCAGCACGGACGCGCGTTCGCGCAGGTCACGCGGCGGTTGACAGCGCCGCTCGTCCGAGTAGTTTCGATCACGCAGCCCACGACGGGGAAGCCGGCCGGCCCGGTTACCCACCCGCCGCCGCAGCCGCACCACCTGCGACGTCGGGCGCTGACCACCGGCCGGAGTGGGCGAGGTCGGGTCCGCGCGGCCCTTAGACAACGGCGTGCGCCTCGTGGCCGACGGGGCGTGCGACGGCCCGAGGGGTCGCAGCGGACCCGACCTGTCTGCTCGCGCGGCGCGCCGCGTACGCTCGTGCGGTGCACCGAGACCCGCTGCCCGCCCCGGTGAGCCCGAACCGGCCGACGACGGCCGTGCTGGCGCTGGCCGGCGGCGTGGCCGCCTGGGCGGCCTTCCCCGGTGCCCTGCGGCCGGAGGGCCTGTGGTGGACCGCCCCGCTGGCCGTGGCGCTGCTGGCGCTGGCCACCGGGGGCGTGCGCGCCCGCCGCGGCGCGCTGGCCGGACTGCTCTTCGGCGAGGCGTTCGCCGTGCCCCACCTGGCCTGGAGCGGCACGTACGTCGGGCTGCTGCCGTGGTTCGCGCTGGCCACCGCCTGCGCGCTGTTCTACGCCGGCCTGGGGGCGGTGCTGCCGCGCCTGCAGCGCGCCAGGGCCCACCTGGGCCCGCTGGCGGTGGCGTGCGGGTGGGTGGCCGTGGAGGCCGCGCGCGCCCGGGTGCCCTTCGAGGGCTTCCCGTGGGGGCGCCTGGCGTTCTCGCAGGCCCAGGCGCCCACCCTGGCGCTGGCCTCCCTGGGCAGCACCGCGCTGGTCACGTTCGCGGTGGCGCTGGCCGGGGCGCTGCTGGCGGTGGCCGCGCGGGCCCTGCTGCGCCTGCCCGCCCCGCCCGGGGCGCGCCGCGCGGTGCCGCGGGCGCTGCCGGCGGCGGTGGCGGTGCTCGGTGCGCTGGCGGTGCTCGGCGCCGGCGCGCTGGTGCCGCGGCCGGTGGCCGCCGAGGACGGCACGCTGCGGGTGGCCGCGGTGCAGGGCAACACCCCGCGCGAGGGCCTGGGCTTCAACGACGAGCGCCGCGCGGTGCTGGACAACCACGCCCGCGCCACCGCCGCGCTGGCCGAGCAGGTGCGCGCCGGCAACGCCCCGCGCCCGGACGTGGTGATCTGGCCGGAGAACTCCAGCGACATCGACCCCTACGCCAACCCCGACGCCGAGCGCGTCATCGAGCGCGCGGTGGCCGACGTGGGCGCGCCGGTGCTCGTCGGCGCCGTGGTCGACGGCCCGGGCCGCTTCGTGTCGAACACCTCGCTGCTGGCCACGCCGCGCGAGGGCATCGACGGCGCGCTGCAGGACCCGCGGCGGCACTACGTCAAGCAGCGCCCGGCGCCCTTCGGCGAGTACGTCCCGCACCGGGAGTTCTTCCGCCGCTTCAGCGACAAGGTCGACCTGGTCGGGCGCGACTTCGTGCACGGCGACGCCGTGGGCGTGATCGGCGCCGCCGGCGCCCGCCTGGGCGACGTCATCTGCTTCGAGGTCGCCTTCGACGACACGGTGCGCGACGCGGTGCGCGCCGGCGCGCAGGCGCTGGTGGTGCAGACGAACAACGCCACCTTCGGCCGCTCCGACGAGGCCGTGCAGCAGCTGGCGATGTCGCAGCTGCGGGCGGTGGAGTCGGGCCGGGCGGTGGTGCACGTGTCCACCGTGGGCGTCAGCGCGCTGATCACCCCCGACGGCGTCGCGCACCAGCGCACGCAGCTGTTCACCACCGCCGTGCTGCGCGGGGACGTGGCGCTGCGCTCGACGACCACGCTGTCCACGCGCCTGGGCGCCGCTCCCGAGCTGGCGCTGAGCGCGCTGGCGGGGCTGCTGCTGCTCAGCGCCCGCCGCGGGCCGCGCGCGCGTGGCCGGGTGCGCCGCGGTGGCGCTGCCCGCGGTGGCGCGGCGGCGCCGGCGCCGGCCGGTGCGGTGCGGCGGTGAGCACCCCGCCCGGTCCCGTCCCGCTCGGGCCCTCGGCGGGCGCCGGCGGCCCGGTGCGCCGGCACCGGCCGGCGCGCTGGGCGCTGGTGCTGGTGAGCCTGCTCGTGCTGCTGTCGGTGGAGGTGTGGCTGCTGTCGCAGCTGGCCGGCGTCGTGGGTGGGCTCGGGGTCCTGGTGCTGCTGCTGGTGGAGACCGTCGCGGGCGCGGCCGTGCTGCGCCGCGCGGGCCGCAGCGCGCTGCGGGCGCTGCGCGCGGGTGCGCCGCTGCCGGTGGGGCCCTTCCCGGGCACCGCGCCGGGGGCGGTGGCCGCCGCAGGCCGCCGCGACGGCGGCCGGGTCGGCGACGCGGTGCTCGTCGGGGCCGGGGGCGCGCTGCTGGTGCTGCCGGGGCTGCTCAGCGACGTGCTGGCCCTGCTGTGCCTGCTGCCGCCGACGCGGGCGCTGCTGCGGCGGCTGGGTGCGCGGGTGCTGCGCGCCCGGGTGCGCAGGGCGCTGCTGCGCGCCGGGCTGGACCCGCGGGCCGCCGAGCGCCTGGCGCGGGCCGCGCGGCCCGGTGCGCGCGGCGGCGTCGTGGACGGCGAGGTCGTCGAGGGTGAGGTCGTCGAGGGCGAGGTCGTCGAGGGCGGGGTGCCGCCCGAGGACGGGCCCGGCCGCGGCGACGGGCCGCGCGCCCTGGGGCGCGGCGGGCGCGAGCGGCGGTGAGGCCCGCGAGCGCCGCTAGTGGTGCCGGTGGTGGTGCCGGTGGTGCCGCACGCGCGACGGCCGGCCCACCCCGAGGGGGTGGGCCGGCCGTCGGTGCCCGGTTCGATCCGGGCTCGCGCGGTGCGCCTGGTGCTCAGGCGCTGCGCTTGATCAGCTCCCGGCTGCGCAGCAGCTCCAGGCGCTCGTCCAGCAGCACCTCGAGCTCGGCGATGGTGCGCCGCTCGAGGAGCATGTCCCAGTGCGTGCGGGCCGGCTTGCCGGTCTTCTTCTCCGGCGCCTCGGTGTCGGCACGCAGCGCCTCCTCGCCGCAGCGGCACTCCCACAGCGGCGGCACGTCGGCTTCCATCGACATGGGCACCACGGTGGTGTGACCGTTGGGGCAGTGGTACGTGACGTTCTGACGTTCGGCCAGCTCGACGCCGGTCTCGCTCTCCAGGCTCGCGGTCCCGAGACGGGACCCCCGGAGGTTGCGCTCGCTCATGTGACCTCCCCACGTAAGGCTCCCTGCCCTCCCGCGGACCCGGGGGGAGGGGACTCGCCGGGTAGAACGTCGCGTGGTGGGGCGCTGTTCCGGTGACGTGCGTCTCTCGATGTGGAGGTCGTGTGCAGAACGCAGCGAGTCGGCGACTCTCAGTGACTGATCCGTTGCTCGTCGTTCTCTCAACCACCGGGGCGCCACGCCCGGCCCGCCGGTGCCCGTGCCCCGCGGCCGACGCCCTCAGCCCTGCCCGGCGTCGCGGGCCCCCGCGGCGGTGTCCACCCGCGCCAGCAGGACCCCGCCGACGACGAAGAACGCCAGCAGCGCCACCAGCGCCGGGCGGTAGGAACCGCTGACCTGCGCGACCAGCCCGAACACCAGGGTGCCCAGCCAGCTCGTGCCTCGCTCGCCGGCCTGGTACAGCCCGAAGTACTCCGCCTCGGCCCCCACCGGCACCAGCCGGCTGAACATCGAGCGCGCCAGCGCCTGCGTGCCCCCCAGCACCAGGCCGATGAGCACCGCCAGCGCCAGCCACGCCCCGAACGCCCCGCGCGGGACCGCGAAGGCCAGCAGCACCACCACCGACCACAGCACCAGCCCGCCCAGCACGCTGCGCTGCGCGCCGAAGCGCCGCGCCAGCCGCCCGAACAGCAGCGCCCCGCCGAAGGCCACGCCCTGCACCAGCAGCACCGTGGCGATCAGCTGCGTGGCGCCGAAGCCCAGCTCCTCCTGCCCGTACACGCTGGCCGCGGCCACGACCGTCTGGATGCCGTCGTTGAAGACCAGGTACGCCAGCAGGAAGCGCAGCGCCTGCGGGTAGCGGCGCAACCCGCGCAGGGTGCGCACCAGCTGGCGCACCGGTGCCAGCGGCCCGCGCCCGGCGTCCAGCGCCTGCGCCGTCGCCGCGCGGGCGGGCAGGTGGCGCAGCCCCAGCACCGGCACGAACGTGAAGACGCCCCACCACAGCCCCGCCGAGGCCAGCGACAGGCGCACCGCGCCCTCCTCGTCCAGCCCCAGCGCGCCGGGGGAGGAGACCACCGCCAGGTTCAGCGCCAGCAGCGCGAAGCCGGCCAGGTACCCGGCCGCCCAGCCGCGCGAGGAGACCGCGTCGCGCTCGGCGGGCGCGGCCACGTCGCACAGCAGGGCGTCGTTGACCACGCTGGAGGCCGTCAGCGACACCGTGGCCACCAGCGCCAGCAGCACCCCCAGCTCCCAGCGATCCCCGCCCAGGGCCACCATCGCCGTGGCCGCCACCGCCCCCGGCCAGGCGAAGGCCCCCAGCAGGTGCGAGCGCCGCCGCACCCGGTCGGCCAGCGCCCCGACGAAGGGCAGCAGCAGCGCCGACAGCAGCGTGGCCAGCGTCGTGGTGTACAGCGCCAGCGAGCCCGGGGCCACGCCCACGCCCAGCACGTCCAGGGTGCGGGTGCAGCCCGCGGTGACCGGGCCGCACGCCGCCCGCCGCGCCAGCACGGTCAGGTACGGCGCGAAGAGCACCGTCTGCGTGGTGGTCACGTACGCGGAGTTGGCCCAGTCGTACACGTACCAGCTGCGCCGGGCGCGCAGCGGGTGCGCCGCCGGGCCGAGCGGCGCGCTCAGCGCTCCCTCACCCCGGCACCCACTGCCCGCGCGCGCGCAGCACCTCGCGCAGCACGTCGGCGCGGTCGGTGATCAGCCCGTCCACGCCCAGGTCCAGCAGCGCGTGCATCTGCACCGGCTCGTCGACGGTCCACACGTGCACCTGCGCGCCCGCGCGGTGCACCGCGTCCACGAACGCCTCGCCGACCACCGCCACGCCGCGGTGGCGCACCGGCACCTGCACCGCGTCCACCCCGCGCAGCGCCGCGCGCACCAGCGCCCGGCACCGCGCGGCGACCCCGGCCAGCGCCAGCGCCGTGCCCGGCAGGCTCGCCGACGTCGCCGGCACCACCCCGTGCGCGCGGGCGCCGGCCAGCGCCGAGCGCCGGCGCCGCTCGCTGAAGGAGGTCAGCAGCACCCGCTCGCCCGCCCCGGTGCGCCGCACCACCTCACCGAGCCCGGCCAGCGCCGCGGGGGTCTTCACGTCCACGTTGACGCGGGTGCGCGGGAAGGAGCCCAGCACGTCCTCCAGCAGCGGCACGTGCTCACCGCCCACGCTCGCGCCGCGCACCACCGACCACGGCAGCTCCGCCAGGCGCCCGCGCACGTCGCTGACGCGGTCCAGGCGCTCGTCGTGGAAGGCCACCAGGCGCCCGTCGGCCGTGGCGCGCACGTCGGTCTCCAGGTACGCGAAGCCCATCCCCACCGCCGCCGCGAACGCCGCGACGGTGTTCTCCTGCCCGGTGCGCGAGAAGCCGCGGTGCGCCACCGCCAGGGGACCGGGGTGCTCGCAGAAGGGGTGGCGCGCCGGCGGCCGGGGCGCGGGCCGCGCGGGTGGCGCCATCAGCCGATGTACTCCCAGTGCCACGGCTCGAACTGCCCGCCGCGGTTCTGCGCCCACGGCGGGTTGATCCACCCGTACAGCGCCGCGTTGCGGTCCATCCACACGTGCTCGGCGGAGGAGGCGTTCTGGATGCCGCCGCCGAGGTCGACCGCGATGCCCAGCCCGTGCCGGCTGGTGCCCGGGCGCGCCGCCAGACCCGGCTTGCGCGCCGCGACGGAGATCTGCCCGGCCAGCGTGCGGTAGGAGTCGGTCACCGAGATCGGCTCGCCGAACTGCTGCGCGAACGCCTCGCTCAGGCGCGTGAACGCCGCGGCGGCGTCGGCGCGCAGCACGTGACCGGGCGCGCCCCAGATCGGGCACAGCGCCGAGGTGGGGATCTGCCCGTTGCCGTAGCCGGCGGTCGGCCCGCCGGTGCACTCGCCCACCGGCCCGGTCACGCCGCCGGAGACCGACGTCGAGCCCAGGCTGCTGCGCGCGGCGGCCGCCGCCGCGGCGGCCGCGGCTGCGGCGCGCTGGTCCGCCTCGGCCTTGGCGCGCGCGAGGTTGTCGGCGCGCTGCGCGTCGCTGAGGGCGGCGCCCTCGGCCTGCCCCTGCATCGCGGCCAGCTCGGCCACCTTGACGCGCTGCTGCTCCACGAGCGCGTCGGACTGCTGCTTGGCCGTCACGGCCAGCTCCGCCTGCACGCGCGCCTCGTTGGCCGCGGCCGCCGCGCGCGTGGTGGCGTCGGCCTGCACCCGCTGGGCCTCCTCGTAGGCCAGCACCGCGTTGCTGCGCCCGTCGCCGATGCGCTTGACCGACGCCAGCGCGCTGGCCGCCTCGTCGGTGGGGCCCTGCTGCAGGACGGTGACCAGGCTGGAGTACTGCTGCAGGCTGCCCCCGCCGCGGTAGGCCTGCGAGGCCCACTGCCCCAGGTCCTTCTTGCCCTCCGCCAGGGTGGCCTCCGCCTGCGCCAGGCGCTCGCGCTGGGCGACCTCCTCGGCCTCGGCGGCCGCCTTGGCCTCCATCGCCGCCTGGTAGCGCGCCAGCGCCGCGCTGGCCTGCGCCGCCAGGGCGTCCAGGGAGGTCTGCGCGCCGAAGAGCTGCTGCTGCACGGCGTCGGCCTGCTGCCGCGAGCGCTCCGCGGCCCGGCGGGCCTCCTCCAGCTGCTCGGCCGTGGGGGCCTGGTCGGTGGTGGCCACCGCCTGCACCACCGGCACCGCCGGCAGCGCCGCCGCGCCGGCGGCACCGGGTGCGGCCAGGCCCAGGCAGCCGGCGCCCAGCGCACCCAGGGCCGTCAGCGCCACCAGCCGGCGCACCCCGCCCGCGCGGGCGTCGACGTGCACCGCGGGAGCCTCGAGGGCGGCAGCGGCGGCAGCGGGTCGAGCGGCGCGGCGGTGGTGCAGCACGATCGGCACGTCCAGAACGTTCGGGGGCGCGAGCCCGGCGGTGGCGGGGGCCCGGCGGGCCCCTCCAGGGAGCGTGCCGCCGGCGTGGAGGGTCCCCTGCGGGCCCGTCCGGCGGTGAGACTACCCCCCGTCACGTCGGCTCTCGACGCTCCGACACGTAGCCGTGAACGACACCTGTGACGTTCATCACCTCCACCGCAGCGCGTGCGCGCGCTGCGGCGGCGCGGTGCCCGTGCGCGCCGGGGTGAGCCCGCGGCGCACCTGGCACAGTGACCGCGTGCCCCCCGAGCAGCGCCCGTCGCCGGGGCCGGGCGCGCTGGCCGACGTGGCCGCCGAGGCCGCCCGCGACGCCGGCGGCCTCGACCCGGCGCTGCTCGGCGACTTCCTCGACGAGGTGTGGACCGCGGTGCTGGACCGGCGCCGGCTGCCCGCCTCGCGCACGGCCCGCTACCGCCTCGTGGGGGAGCAGGCCGCCGGCGCCGGGGTGGCCCTGCGCGCGCTGCTAGACCTGTACCTGTCCGCCGCCTGGCGGCTGTGGCGCCTGCTGCCGCCGGTGGCCGGCGCGGGGGCGGGGGTGGACCCGGCCGCGGTCGTCGACGCGGGCGAGGTGGTCCTGCGCGCCTCCGACGACGCGGTGGCCGCCCTGACCGAGGGCTACCAGCTGGCCCGGCGCCAGCTGGTGCGCCGCGAGGAGTCCGCCCGCCGCGAGTTCGTCGACGACCTGCTCACCGGCACCTCCGACGTGCACGGCCTGGTCGCGCGCGCCCAGCGCTACGGCCTGGACCTGGCCGCCCCGCACACCGTCACCGTGGTGCGCGCGCGCAGCGCCTACACCGAGGGCTCGGCGCTGCTGGCCACCCTGGAGCGGCGCCTGCAGGGCAGCGCCGCCGACGCCGACGCGCTGGTGGCCACCAAGGACGGCGCCGTGGTCGTCGTCTCGGCCGCCCCCGACCGCGCCGCGGTGCGCGAGGTCCTCGAGCGCGTGCGCTCGGTGCTGGGACCGCCCGCGCGCACCGGCTGGCGCGCCGGGGTGGGCCGCCCGGGCACCGGCGCGGGGGCGGTGCTGCAGTCCTACGAGCAGGCCCGCCGCGCCCTGGACCTGGCCCAGCGCCTGGACTGGAGCGAGCCGGTCGCCGACACCGCCGACCTCGTGGTGCACGAGGTGCTGCTGCGCGACCGCGCCGCGGCCCGCGACCTGGTGCGCACCCTGCTGGACCCGCTGCGCTCCGTGCGCGGCGGCCCGGAGCCTTACCTGCGCACCGTGGAGGCGTACCTAGCCGCCGGCGGCAACGCCACCGAGGCTGCGCGCCGCCTGCACCTGTCCGTGCGCGCCGTGACGTACCGCCTGGCGCGCCTGCGGGAGCTGACCGGGGCGGACCCCGCCGACGCCGCCGGGCGCTTCGCGCTGCAGGCCGCCGTCCTGGCCGCCCGGGCCCTGGGGTGGCCGCACGACGCGGAGGCCTGACCCCGAGGCCCGCTCCTTGCCGGGGTCCGGCAAGGAAGACACCCCCAGGTCGTCCGTCTCCGGACCCGCCCGGATCCGCCCGCGGCCCGCACCATGGGGAGGGTGAGCGCCTCGGGGGGGGGGGGGGGGGGGGGGGGGGGGGGGGGGGGGGGGGGGCGCGGGGGCGGGGGGGGGGGGGGGGGGCCCCCCCCCCCCCCCCCCCCCGGGCCCTCTTCTCAACGGGTGTGTGGCCGGCGGTGTCCTACTCTCCCACCCGGTCTCCCGGGCAGTACCATCGGCGCTGGTGGGCTTAGCTTCCGGGTTCGGAATGTGACCGGGCGTTT